>CAZUJD010000018.1:0-19350 GCA_964620025.1 uncultured Ramlibacter sp.
GCGATGTTTTCGGCAATCGTGCCTTCAAGGAGCTCAATATCCTGCGGCAGATAGCCCAGATGCGGACCCAGGTCAACGCGGTTCCAGCTGCTGATGGGCAAGTCGTCCAGCAGCACCTCACCGGATACCTGTGGCCAGATGCCGATCATGACGCGCGCCAGCGTGGATTTGCCCGAACCCGATGGCCCAAGGACTGCTGTAACTGTGCCAGCGGTGATGGACAGGTTGATGTCCTTGAGGATCGGATCCTTGCGACCGGTGGCCGTGGCGAACACGCCATTCAGGGCAAGTGCGCCTCGCGGGGCCACGCGGGTCAGTGCGGTGTCGCGCTCGGGATGATCCTTCAGCAAGGCCTCAAGACGCTGGAACGCCGAACGTGTCGTGATGAAACTGCGCCAGGTGCCCGCCAGCTGGTCGATGGGAGCCAGCGAGCGGCTCATGAGCACGTTGGCGGCAATCATGGCACCGGCGGACAGCTGGCCGTCAATGACCAGCAATGCACCCGCGCCAAGCGACAGGGACTGCTGCGTGTAGCGGATGAATTTGCTCCACGCTGTCACGCGGTGGTTCAGTCCCTGGGCAATGGAGGACTGGTCCAGCCACGCCTGATGGCGTTCGCTCCAGCGGGACTGCAGGTTGCCGATCATGCCCATGGACTCAAGCGCCTCTGCATTGCGCAATTTGCCCTGCAGATAGGCGTGAACCTCGCTGCCCTTGAGCGCAGATGCCTCCGCGGGGGCCACTGCATTCCTGTGGCCGAACCAGGCCAGCGCGAGCTGGACCAGTGCAAACACAATGGCCAGCACGCCCAGCCAGGGGTGCAGCATGAAGGTCACCGCAATGTAGATCGGGGCCCACGGCGCGTCGAACAGCGTGTAGATACCCTGGCCCGTCAGGAACTGGCGGATGTGGATCAGATCGCTGAAGGCGCGACCTGGATTGCCACCTGCCTGGGACAGGTTGGCTTCGAAACTCGCGTTGAAGACGCGGGTGCTCAACACCGCATCAAACCGTACGCCAGCACGAACCAGCACGCGGGAGCGCATCCATTCGGACAGGGCCATGATGGCAAACAGGGCCAGGGTGATCAGGGACACGGCCAGCAGGGTCAGCTCACTCTGGCTGATCATGACCCGGTCAAACACCTGCAGCATGTAGATGGTCGGGGTCAGCATCAACAGGTTTGCCAGGAAGCTGAACAGGCCGACGATGACGAATTCGCGCTTGAAGGTCCACAGGGTGGCCGTCAGGTCACTGCGCGTGAAGAACGAAGGTGTTTTCATTTTTTGATCTTTTTGCGTTCGTGGCCTCAGACCTGGGGCGCGGCCAGGCCGGGTTGGCGCATGCCCTGCTGCGCAGCGCTCTGCTCGCTGGCCTTGCGCAAAGCCGCCAGCACTTCGTCGCGCGGCCCGAATGCCTGCTGGATACCTTCACGCAACACCAGCATCTTGTCTGCCACGGCCAGAACACTGGTTCGGTGGGTCATGATCACAAAAGTTGTCCCACGGGACTTGAGTTCCTTCAATGCAGCGGCCAGCGCTGCATCGCCCGCTTCGTCCAGGCTGGAATTGGGTTCGTCCAGAACCACAAAGACCGGGTCGCCGTAAATGGCGCGCGCCAGGGCCATGCGTTGGCGCTGTCCGCCCGAGAGCATCGCGCCGTCACGACCCACGGGGCTGTCGTAGCCCTGCGGCAGGGCCAGGATGAATTCGTGCAGGCCCACCGCACGGGCGGCTGCCTCAACCTTGGTTTTTTCCACCGGCCCAAAACGGGCGATGTTTTCGGCCACCGTACCGTCAAACAGTTCCACCCCTTGAGGCAGGTAGCCGATATGGGGGCCCAATTCACTCTTGTCCCACGTGAAGACATCGGCGCCGTCCAGTCGCACTTTGCCGGTTGCGGCCGGCCACAGGCCCACAAGCAGGCGTGCCAGCGTGGTTTTACCGGAGGCAGAAGGGCCAACCACAGCCAGTACTTCACCGGGTTGCAGGTTGAACGCCACGCTGCGCAGGATGGCGGTGCTGCCGCCCGGCGCGCCGGCGACCAGCTGTTCAACCTGGAGTGCGCCGCGCGGCGGAGGCAAGGTCATGCCGCGGGGACGCTCGGGGATGGCCGTCAGCAGGCCATCAACCCGGGTCCAGGCGTCGCGAAAATTCACCACACTGCGCCATTGCGTGACGATCGCTACCAGCGGAGCCAGCACACGGCCACCCAGGATGGATGCCACCACCATCATGCCGGCCCCGCCATTGAGCTGGTTGTGCAACAGCAGCCAGGCGCCCAGACCCAAAAGCAGGGAGCCCATCAGCGTCTGGATGAACTTGGTCAAGGCCTGGTAGCCGCCAGCCCGTTCCGACGCCAGGGCCTGCAGACCCAGGAATTCGCGCTGCTTTTCCACCCAGCGACGATGGATGTCCCGCAGCATGCCCATGGACTCGATGACTTCAGCATTGCGAAGCGACCCGTCGGCATATTGTTGCGCCGCGATGGCTGTGCGGTTGGCTGCCATCAGGGGGGGCTGCGTGCCGCGTTCGTTGGCCCAGCCCACAAGACCCTGAACGACCGCCCCTGCGATCGAGGCCCAGCCCAACGCCGGGCTGATGGCAAAAACCAGCAGCAGGCACACGAGCGAAACAGGTGACTCCATCAGCGCCAGCAGTACCGGCGAATGCAGGAATTCGCGCACAGTACGGAAATCGTTCATGGGCTGGACCGTGCCACCTGGCATGCGCCTCAGGTTGGCTTCAAAGATGACCCGAAACACCCGTGGGCCCAGCTTGTGGTCCAGCGCCAGCCCGGCCTCGTGCATGATTTCGCTTCGCGCCCAGTCCAGGACTTCCATCAGCACATAGGCTGCAATCACAAGCAACGTCAGCATCAGAAGCGTCATGTGGCTGCGGCTGTTGACGACCCGGTCATAGACTTCGAGCATGTAACCGCTGGGTGCCAGAATCAGGATGCTGGAGAAGAAACTGAACCAGGCGGCGCGTACAAAGTAGGGGCGCAGCGCGCCAACGGCCTGGCGCAGTTCGGATGGGGGCTTGCTCGGGGTCATGCGGTTTCCTCAACCATGATGTATTCGGGGATTTCGCCGCTGTCCTGGGCAGCAGTCACCGATGGTTCTTGTGACTCCGGCTGGGAAAACCAGAACGATAGTTCGAACTGGTTCTGCGGTGTGCGGGCAAGCACGATTTCGCGGAGTTTCTTTTCATGAAAGCTGGCTTCAGCCTCCGGCTGCAGCGCCAGGTGGAACCGGATGCGTCCATCCAGTGTGTACATGGACAGATGACCGTCCTTCACGCTCAGGGTGTGGCGGTCAAAGTAAACCGGACAAGTGTCCTGGAAGTTCAGCAGGGGCAGCGGCTTGTCGCCCAGGCGCGCGAGGCTGAATGGACTTTGGGGGTGCTGGTATACCAGCCGGCTGGTGCGTGAGACCGAATAAATGGCATTGCACACCATTTGTGAACCGATGGCAGGGAACTGTTCGCGCAGACCCTTGTAGGCCAGATGGTGCAGGGTAACCCTGTTCCAGCAGCGCGTTTGCTGCACCAGGGGCGCCAACGCGTTGCACACCTGGGCGAACGCCTTTTGCAACGCCAGCAAGCTGGACAACTGCTCGGGAGTGCCGTTCAGGATGACGCGGACAATGTGATTCATATAGGAAGCGGATTGTGACACTTCCTATATGAAATCTCAACTGTTGACGACACCGCTGGTGACCAGGATCACAAAATTGAGGGATTCCCGGGTGCAAACCCTGTTTCCAGGGAGTAGTTAGCAGCTTGTTTGCTATTAAAACAGTAGCAAACAAGCCTGTCAGACGTGTCGGTCAGCATGCGACAATCGTCAGCCTTTGGCCGCAAGAACTGGCCCAGAACACCAAAAATGATCGCAGAAGAAGATTCCGCCATCGATGCAGCCGATGCAACCGCTGATTTGGCGAAGCGTTCGCGCTTTGCGATCGTGGCCCGCGGAGTGGGCAAGGCTTACTACCCCAACGCCAGTCCAGCCGCCGCGCTGGTCGGTGCTTTGACAGGCCGACCCAGTCGCAGTGCGCCGTTCTGGGCATTGCATCCGCTTGACCTGGAAATCGAACGGGGCGAAGTTCTTGGACTGGTGGGGCACAACGGCGCGGGCAAGTCAACCTTGCTGCAGATTCTCAGCGGCACGCTGTCACCGAGTACAGGTGATCTCCAGGTCAATGGCCGGGTGGCTGCGCTGCTGGAACTGGGCGCGGGCTTCAACCCCGAATTCACAGGCCGGGAAAACCTGCTGCTCAATGGGCCGCTGCTGGGCCTGTCGCGTGCCCAGCTGGCCGAACGATTGCAGGACATCATTGACTTTTCGGGCATCGGCGACTTTATCGAACAGCCAGTCAAGACATATTCCAGCGGCATGTTCGTGCGGCTGGCATTCTCTTTGGCGACCAGTGTCGATCCGGACATTCTGGTGATTGACGAAGCGTTGTCAGTGGGGGATGGCGAGTTTTCGCGAAAGTCATTTGACCGCATCCTGAGCCTTCGGGATGCCGGCACCACCATCCTGTTCTGTTCCCACTCGATGTACCAGATCGAATCCTTGTGTACCCGGGCCTTGTGGCTGGATCATGGGAAGGCCCGGCAGTTCGGCCGCCCAGCACAGGTGGCCACTGCCTATCAGGAGTACCTCGACACTCTGGCTGCGCCCTCCGCAGAGGCTGGCCGTTCCGATCAGCCGGTCGTGACGTCGCCTGGCCATGCAAGACTGAAGACCCTGTTGCTGGACTGCGACGGGCGTCAGGGCAGTCCGGCACATGCGGTATCGGGGCAAAGCCGGGTCGAAATTACCCTGGGCTTCGAGTCCGATCCCTCACTGGACTCACCGAATGCTGCAGTCACCCTCAATGGCTCTGATGGCAAGATTCTGGCCAGTTCGGGGACCTGGATCGATGGAGTGGCCCTGCAGCGAAACGATTCCGGGCAGGGCACGGCCGTGGTCAGCTTTGACAAGTTGTCCCTGCTCAAAGGCACTTATACGGTCTCTGCCTACCTGTTCTGTGAACGCGGTCTGCACATTTACAGCGCAGCTGAACGCTTTGCCACCCTACATGTCACGCAAGATCACCTGGAGCAGGGCGTGGTGTCCCTGCCGCACCGTTGGCAGGCCCGCGCGGGGCTGATCGAGCGCGCACTGCCTGATGACGGGCAGCACGCGTGTGCGCCCATGGTGCTGCCGGCTGAATGGACAGACCAATGGGCCACCCGCTGGTCACATGCTTCCGATCTGGCCGGGCTGCAAGGTCTGTTTGAACAGGCCTTCGGCAATCCGGTGCCTGCGGCGCGCTGGAACTGGAAATACGGGCAGGCTGATACCTGGGGCGCGGTAGTCCTGCGAGACCACACATTCGCGGGCTTCTTTGGCGGCATGCCGCGCACCATGGTGCATGCGGGGCGCAACCTTTTGGCGGTGCAGATCGGTGACGTGATGGTCAAGCCGTCCGAGCGTGGTGTACTGGCCCGTCGTGGCCCCCTGTTCCGTGCGGCCGCAGCGTACTTCTCCAACATGCGAACGCTCTATCCCGCGGCGCAGTTTGCTTATGGTTTTCCGTCCCAGCGTCATTTCGATCTGGGCATCAAGCTCGGTCTATACGCACCGGCGGACGCAATCTCCCAATTGAGCTGGACGGCTTTGCCGCCCGCACGGCACTGGCTTACCAAGACACGCAGCGTCCATGACGTCCTGGGTGGGCCTGACTCGCCCAAGCTGTTGCAGTTGTGGAGCGCCATGCAGCGCGACTGGCCCACGCTCACCTTGCCAGTGCGCGATCCCGCCCGGTGGCACTACCGATATGCCGGCCATCCGGTGCACAGTTACCAACTTCTGATGGTGAGCAACCGCCTGACTGGCCGGCCGCTGGCCGCAGGGGTTCTGCGCGCCCATGCAGACCATCTGGAGTGGCTGGACTATGTAGGCGGGCGCGATGGTATTGCCCCGGCCATCCGTGCTGTTCGCATGCGTGCGGGCGAACTGGGCCTGCCGGAAGTACGCGGCTGGTTCAGCCAGGCGCCGGCCGCCGTCTTTGCGGACGAGGCGCGCGTACAGAGCACTGAAATCCAGGTGCCAGTTGACCTTTGGGGCCGCCCTTCCGACATGCCGGCCGGGCCTCCTGCACCGCTTTGGCTTATGGCCGGGGATTCCGACTTCCGCTGAATGACAACTCTTTCATGACCTCAGCTTCTGTTCCGCTTGACGTATCCGTCGTGACCTACAACTCGGCACGCTGGCTTGCTGCATTCATGCGCAGCTTGTCGCAGCAGGCCTATCCGTGCAGCCAGATCCGCCTCCTGTTTCGCGATAACGGTTCCAGCGACAACACCGTCGAGTTGCTGCGCCAGATCGCAGCAGATCATGCAACGCAGTTTTCGCAGATTGAGATCGACGTGGGGGAAAACGTCGGTTTTGGCTGCGGACACAACGTCAACCTCGCGCAAGCCCGGTCTCAATGGCTGCTGGTGACCAATGTCGATCTTGAATTCGAGCCGCAGACACTGGTGGAGCTCGTTTCCAGGGCGCAGGCGGACGATGGCCAGGTCGCGTCCTGGGAGTGCCGCCAGAAGCCGTTCGAACATCCCAAGCACTACCATCCCGTGACAGGCGCTACGGCGTGGAGTTCCAGCGCATGCACGTTGTTCCGTGTGGAGGCGCTGCGGCAGATCGGTGGATATGAGCCCAAGCTGTTCCTGTACGGTGAGGATGTCGAAATTTCCTACCGGCTTCGCGACCGTGGCTGGCAATTGCGCTACGTGCCGCGGGCGACGGTCTGGCATTACACCTACGAGCACGCCGCCCAGGTCAAGCCCGCGCAGTTCCTGGGCAGCACGCTGGCCAACGTGTTGCTGCGCCTGCGCTACGGCAGCTGGCGCGCCATGCTGCGGGGACTGTTGATGTACCTTGCACTGTTTGCGCTCAAACCGCAGATCCCCAGGCAGCGTCTGTGCCTGCTGCGCAACGCCTGGCAGATCATCCGTCTGGGGCCTTACTTCCTGCGCACACGCAAGCAATCGCAGCAGAACTTCACGTTCTACCTGTGGGACTATGAAATAGTTCGGCACGGTGCATTCCACGAATACAAGCCACCGGCACCGGACGCCTGGCGACCCGTGGTCAGCGTCCTGGTACGCACAGTGGCGGGCCGTGCGGGGCGCCTGGCGGAAGCTGTGGCATCTGTCGCCCAGCAGACCTATGAGCCGCTGGAGCTGGTGATCGTGGAGGACGGCTCCGAAACGGCGCTTGCACTGGTCGAACAGTTACGTTCATCCGGCCGGTTTCATGCGGTCCAGTACCGTCCCCTTGCCAAGGTGGGGCGTTGTACTGCCGGCAATGCCGCGATGGAAGCTGCCACGGGCGAGCTGATGTGCTTTCTGGACGACGACGACCTTTTTTATGCCGACCATGTAGAAGTGCTGGTGGATGCGCTGGCCGCCCGGCCAGAGCTTGCCGGCGTCTACGGTCTGGCCTACGAAGTCCAGACCGAGGTCATCAGCGCCGAGCCCTGGGTATACCGTGACCTCAACCACCGGCTGATGTACCGGCAACCTTTCAGCCGAAGCCTGCTGTGGCACCACAATTTCATGCCGATCCAGACCGTGCTGTTCCGCAAGGCCCTGTTTGACCGGCATGGTGGGCTGGATCCTGAACTGGACAACCTGGAAGACTGGAATCTCTGGGTGCGCTACACGCTGGAGCAGGATTTCGCCATGGTGGACAAGGTCACTTCCCTGTACCGTGTGCCTGCCCAGGCGCAGCAGGCCGTGCAGCGCCAGCAGGTTCTGGACGACTACTATGCCAAGGCAGTGGCCAAGCACAGCACCTTGCGTGTGCAACTCAACCCCAATCAGGTGATCCAGATGGCGCATGAGCTCGCACAGGATCTTTATGTCGTGAAGGTGCAGCGGCGTACGCTGCGCAACATGGTCCTGTCCCGTCCCTGGCTGGCGCGCTTTTACCATCCGATGCGCCGGGCCGGCAGCTTTCTGCGCAAGGTCGCACGGCGGCTCTGACCCATGGAAACCTGGTTTGTCCCCAACGCCACCGTGCCGCTGCCTGCCGCGCGCAGCGTCCTCGTACTGGCCCCGCACCCCGACGACGAGGTCTTTGGCTGCGGCGGCAGCGCTGCCCTCTATGCGAGCGAGGGCGCAAAGGTGCAGCCACACATCCTGACCGATGGCGGTGCTCATCTTGAGGGGGCACAACGTGACGCCATGGTGGCCCTGCGTCGCGAAGAAAGCCGCCGGGCTGCCAGGGTACTGGGTACAGCGCCGCCCACATTTGGCCCCTGGCAGGACCGCCGGCTGGGCGATGTAACCGACCTGTCTGAACAGCTGGCGGAACTGATCGATGCAGCTGCTGCCGATGTGGTTTTTGCGCCGTCACCGTGGGAGGTCCATCCAGACCACCGGGCAACAGCCTGGGCTGCTCTTCGAGCCGTTCGGGCGGGTCAACTGGCCGAGGGTGCAGGGCCGGTGCTGGCCTTTTATGAGGTGGGAGCGCCGCTGAGGCCCAATCATCTGGTGGACATCTCGGCTGTGGCAGATGCCAAGCGACGGGCCATGGCCACCTTTGAGTCCCAGCTGGCGCAACAGCGTTACGACGTGCACATCACGGCGCTCAATACCTTTCGCACCTATACCGTCCCGGGCAATGTGGCAGCCATAGAAGCCTTGATCGTCGTTGGACCTCAACAGCTGGACGACTGGCTTTCCAACTACGCCCAGGCCGGACCGCCGGGATTGGCCCAGGTGACCGAGGAGGCGCTCCAGAAGGCCCAGGCGGTAATCGAGTCCCTTGAACGCACTGTTGCGGACCAGAGAGAGCGGATTGAGGCGCAGGCGGTCGAAATTGCACGCATCCCCGGTATCGTTGACCAATTGCAGCGCACTGTCGGCGAACTTGAATCAGCCCGGATACAAGTGCAGGATCGTGATCGTCAACTGGCCGATGCGGCAAGGGCACTTGAAGACGTATTTGCGTCTCGATCCTGGCGGATCACACGGCCCTTGCGCTGGCTGAGTGACCGGCTGCGTCAAAGCTGATCAGCGAATGCCGGGCGAATGCGCTCGAACAGCAACGCTGCCAGACCCGCCAGCACTGTCCAGGACAAGGCGTACAACGCCAGACTGCCCCATGCGGGCCACTGCCCCAACAGCAGGCTGGCGCGCAGGTTCTCGATTGGCAAGGTCAACGGATTGAGTACCAGCCACTGCTGCACTGCGCCGGGCAAGGCGGAAGCAGGGTAGAGCACCGGCGTGAGGAACAGCAGAACGTTCAGCACGGGACCCACCATCTGGCCAATGTCGCGCAGGAAAACACCAAAACCGGCAAGCAACCAGCCGATGCAAAGAAGCATCGGCAGCATGGCTGCCAGGATCAATGGCAAGGCGAGGGCCGACAAGGGCAGGGTGCCCTGGAATGCCAGTGCACCGCACAGAAGGACGGCCAGGCTCAGGACGGCATGAAAGAGGGCGCCGGCAACACCGATCCAGGGCAGGACCTCCAGCGGGAACACCACCCGCTTGACCAGGTTGGGCTGCTCCAGCACCAGACGGGGCGCTCGACCGGCGACTTCAGCGAACAGGTTGAACAGGACCAGGCCGGCAAAAATGTTCAGCGCGAAGTTGCCGGGGTGGTCCTCCATGCCGGGCCAGCGCGCCTTGAAAATCAGGCGGAAGACGAACGTATATGTGGCCAGCAGCAACAACGGGTACAGCAGGCTCCATCCCAGACCCAGCACGGAGCCCTTGTAGCGACCCAGGATGTCGCGTTTGGCCATCTGCAGGATCAGATAAGCGTTGCCAAAAGGCAAAAGCGCGCGGGCGATCATTTGCTCACATCCAGTTTGCCGGAGGCCACCTGGCCGATGAAGGCGGCATCCAGAATCATCAGGTCGTTGCCATCACGCTCCACCACGCCACGTCCTTGCAGCAACTGGAACACCCGTGTCACGGTCTCACGGCTGGCGTTGATCATGATGGCCAGTTCCTGGTGCGTCGGTGCATTGAGCACCCGGTGGCTGGCCCCGGCAGAGGACAAGGGGCTGTAAAACTGCTCCAGTTGTGCGCAGACACGCTGGACCGGGTTGGACAACCCAAGGATGCGACGCTGCGCTGACACGCTGCGCAAACGTGTGGCCAGCCGGGTGCACAGGGATTCAGCTACCTTGGGAGATGCAAACAGGATGGGCTTGATCAGGTCGCGCGTGATGAACACAACGCGCGAACGGGCGACCGCCGTGACAAATTCCGGCTGGGCCTGGCTGTCCACGACGGCCACTTCGCCGAAATAGTCGCCCGGATTGATGAAATACAAGCCCACTTCCCGGTCATCCATGGTGAAGTCAACGCCTTGCAGGCGGCCTTCAAGCAGAAAACACAGGGCAGAGGGCGGGTTGCCCTTTTGCAGCACTACCTCGCGTTTTGCAAAAGACCGCTCCGATGCGTGTTGCGCCAGATGGGCAACCGTCACGTGTGGCAGGCTGGACAGCAACTGCAAGCCTTGCAAAACGTCGACAGGGATGGTCATTTCTACCGAACGGAAGGGCTTCGCCCTGCTCAAACGGCTGATTGTGCAACAGTTCCTGCAAGGACTGTATAAGAGTACATCCCCGGCTGTGACCACGCTCACAGCCAGAAAGCTGCTTTGGCGGTAAATTCGTGCCAACATGTCCCCAATGGCGGTCTCCATCGTGAAAACCAGCACTTATCTGCAAAAACTGACTGTTCCTGCCCTGGTTGCGGTCCTGGCCGTGCTGTGCTCCATGCCGGCGCGGGCTGCAGTTCCGGTCGGTGAGGTGACGCTGACGATCGGTCAAGCCATGAGCATTCCGGCCAGCGGCGTGCCGTTGGCCCTGCAGCGTGGCAGCAAGGTTCATGCGGGTGACCGGATAGAAACGGCCGAAGGTGGTCATGTCCATATCCGATTCGTCGACGGTGCGATGGTCAGTGTCCGGCCTACAAGCCGGCTGGTGGTCGAGGAATACCAGTACAACGCAGCCCAGGTTGCCCAGTCGTCGGTGAAGTTCCGGCTCGAAAAAGGCGTGACCCGGGCCATCTCCGGCGCCGCTGCGGAAGGTGCGCGAGAGCGTTTTCGACTGAACACCCCCCTGGTGGCAATCGGCGTGCGCGGCACCGACTTCGTGGTGCGTACCGCGTCCAACCAGACTATTGCTGTCGTCAACCAGGGGGCCATCGTGATGGCTCCTTTCGGAGAGGGTTGCGTGCAGCAGGGATTCGGGCCCTGTGGTTCGGCCTCGGCCAGGCTGTTGTCGGCAGACATGGGCAATATGCTGGTCGAGTTCCGCAACAATCTGGCGCAGCCTGAGTTGAGGCCCTTTAATGGTGTCCGCGCGTCCGAGGTCATGCTGGCTGGTGCAGATGTGCGTACGCCGCCTGATGCGGGTCCCGCGCGCGACAGCAAGGTCGCCGTCCGCGGGGGCGAAGAGGTGTTGACATCTGCGCTGGTGCAGGATGTGGTCCGCAAGGCAACCGATGCTTCATTGAGTGTGGCGGCAGGTCTGGCTCCCATCATTGCGGAGCCGGTCCAGCCTGCCCAACCTGCCCAGTTGGCCTGGGGCCGTTGGGGCGCAGCCATCGACAGCTCGGACTTCGCTGTCGCGCGTACGCTGGCCCGAGAAGGCCGCGCCGCCACGGTGGGAGACAACGACTACATCCTGTACCGTATTGAGCAAGGACCGGCGACCCTGCCTCAGGGGGTGGGCAATGTCAGTTTTGCCCTGGACCAGTCCCATGCCCATTTCACCAGCGCTGCCGGCCAGGTCCAGGCTGCCGCAGTGCAAAACGGTTCGTTGTCCATTGATTTCGCCTCCCGGTTGTTCAATACATCACTCAGCTTGACTTCCGCTGCGACCGGCGCTGTAGGTCTGCAGGCCAGCGGCAGCATCCGCGATGATGGGCTCTTCGTTTCGCGCACCGCAGGCCAGGTTGTGAGTGGCGCTGCCGCGCTGGACGGCAAGTCTGCCGGCTACCTGTTTGAGAAGGCCGCCGCTGGCGGCACCCTTTCGGGCATTACTCTCTGGTCCCGTTGATGAAACAGTGGCTCGCTCGCTGGTTGATGCGGCCCTGGCACGGCCGCGCGTTGGCACTGGGTGCGGCCGCCACGGTGTCGCTGGCCTGGCTGCTCGCAGCTCCCAGTTCGTTGCACCAACTGGACGAGCGGTCGACAGATTACCTTTGGCGCCTGAGCGCCAGCGACGTGCCGGAGCGTCGCGTGGTGCTGGTGGACATTGACGATGCCAGTTTGGCCAGCATAGGTCCCTGGCCCTGGCCGCGCGAGACGCTGGCCCAACTGACACGCAAACTGGACGAACAGGGCGCGGGACTCAAGCTGTTTGACATTGTTTTTCCCGGTGGTCGTGATGGCAGTGGCGAACTGGCTCGGGCGCTTGCCGCCAGTGATGCAGAAGCACCTGCGGTTCTGGCCCAGATTTTTGCCCTGCGCAATGAAAGCCAGTTGCGATCGGGTGTGTTGGCTGGTGCCATGCCGGGTGTGGGTTGCCAGGCGCCAGCCGTGCCGGCCCAGGGCTTCATCGGCAATGCGCAGGGTTTGCATGCGCGCGCCGGGCACATTACAGCTGTGCTGGATACCGACGGGGCGGTGCGGCGTCTTCCGGCGTTTGTCTGCATGGACGACAAAACCTATCCCAGCCTGGCGCTGGCCGGCATTGCAGCGCTGGCGCCCGGATCAGACAAGCCGGCCAGTCTCGCGCTGCAACCGGGGACGGGGCCGTGGGCTGCGGCTTGGGAGCTGACGTCGCCGGTTTTGCCCGGCATGCGCATGGGCCTGGATGCACAGGGCCACTTGCGCGTACCGTATGCCGTTTCGCGCAAAGCCATCACTTCCGTTTCAGCTGTTGACCTGTTGCAGGGGCGAGTGCCGCCCGGCCTGCTCAAGGGAGCTTGGGTACTGGTCGGTGCCTCGGCATTTGGCATGGTGGATGCCGTGCCCACAGCGCTAGGGGGGGCGGTCAGTGGGGCTGAGGTGCATGCGCAGGTACTGGCGGCCATGGTGGACGGACGGGTGCCGTACACGCCTCACGCCGCGCCATGGCTGCAGGCTGGTTATGTACTTGTGGTGGTGGCTGGCTTGCTGGTACTGGCGGCGGGGCAGCCTTTGCGCCAGCGGCAACGTGTTGTCCTGCTGCCGTTGGCAGCCGCTGCCGCTGCACTTCTGGGATTTTTGCTGCATGCCCTGGCGTTGTTGCAGGTGGGCTGGTTTATTGGCTGGGCAGTTCCTGCGCTGGCCATCGCCCTGGCTGGGTTGATGGTGGCCTTGGGCGAGCACGCCCGCACCCTGGTTGAAAAGGGGCGGCTCTACCAGAACCTCTCCAGCTACGTGCCGGGTCCGGTAGCGGAGCAAATTGCGCTGACCGAGCCCACGGGAGACATTCAGGCGCACCGCAACGACGTTACCGTCCTGGCGGCGGACTTGCAGAACTTTTCGCGGTACTGCGAGGCCCGTGCGCCGGAGGACGCAGCCCGCGTGCTGCACCGGTTCTTCACCACAGCCAGTGCAATCATTGAGGCGCATGGGGGCGTGGTCGAGGAAATGGTGGGCGATAGTCTGCTGGCCGTATTCAATGGGCCCCGGCCTTGCGATGACCATCCCACGCATGCGCTGGCAGCAGCCCGTGAATTGTGGCTGCGCTGCAGCGAAGAACTTCCCAATACCAGCGGCATCGGGCTTGAACCGCTGAGCATCAGCGTCGGTATGGAAAGCGGCATGGCATTGGTGGGTTCGTTTGGTCCGGCGCGCCGCCGCGTGCATTCGGTGCTGGGACAGACCGTCACCATCGCCTTGCGCTTGCAAGGCCTGACGGCCGATCTGGCCTACCCGTTGCTGGTGGGACAGGAGTCAGCGCGGCGAATTGGCCCGCTGTTTGAACAGGCAGAACTTGCACTCAAGCCGCTGGGCAGCTTTTTGCTGCCTGGCTTGCAGCACAGTTGCAAAGTCTTTACACTGCGCACGCTTCTGCAGCCTGGCAGCCCTGCCGAGCAGAGTACCCTGCATTACCTTCATCAACAAAAAAACAACGCAGCGTGAAAGCCAAGGCTCACCATTGCGGCCGCGGGAGACGGTTGGCCGCTGGAGCCGGTTTGGCACTTTGCATGCTCGCAAGCGGCGGGGCATCTGCCCAGCCCTCCCTCCCGACCCAAGCAGCCGCAGCCTGTACGGTCAATCCACAATATCCATTGCCGACAGGCCAGGTGGAGTTGCGCAGCCTGCTCGCGCTGCTTGACCAAGCGGCGGCGCATTGCCTGCTGAATGCCGGTTTCCACGCCTGGCGGGGTGCAGTCCTGCTGACTATGGGCCAGCCAGCTGCAGCGGTGGAAGCCCTGGAAAGGGCGTTGCTCATTGACCCTGCCTTGCCGGGCGCCCAGCTGGACTATGCACAGGCGTTGTTTGCCGTGGGTGACAAACGGGCCGCGCGTGATCTGCTCCAAAACCTGGAAAAACGGCCCGGCCTGCCGCCGCAAATTCAGGCGCTGCTCCAGCAGGAACTGGTAGACACAGATCCTGCCATCTGGCGCACCCGTTGGGTGCTGACAACCGCATGGGGGCATGACACGAATCTCAACAATGCACCTGTTGCCAGTGAGTTAACGCTCACATTTCCCCAGGGTGCAGTGACTTTGCCGTTGCTGGAGAGCTTTCGGCCGCAAGCGGGGGGTAGTTGGCTGAACATGGCCCAGTGGCAAGGAATCAAGCCTCAAGGAGCCCAACTCTGGCTGCTTCAGGCTGAACTGCGGGCACGCCACACCTCGCAATCTGAGACACGCTATCAGCAGGGCGACATCTCTGTCAGCTGGCTGCAGGCACCTGAGGCACCCCGCCAATGGATTGCCCGGATCGGGGCGAGCCGGCTTGATTTTGGCGGACAGCATCTGTTTCAGGCTGCACGGGCCAGCGCTGTACACCAATGGCAAGCGCCCTGGTATCCGTTGACATCCAATGGCGGAACCTGCCGTCCCGGGTTGGGTGCCGAGCTTGAATCCCGCCGCTATCCGGCAAGCACAGAACTCAACGGCCGGTATGGTGGTTTCGTGCTGTCCGCCAGTTGCCAGGGTGCAACGCAGGTCAACGGGATGACACCGCTGAGTGGACCGACGTCTAGTTTTCAGTTGCGCTGGGGGCGGGATTACCCCCAAAGCAGTACAAGACCGGGCGGCACCTACAGCAAGATGGAGCTGCGTGCGGCCGTTGAAGACCGTGTGGGGCCCTTTCGGGTCAACGCCGACTATGCCTACGCCCGTCAGTCTGACGGTGCGGGCTACAGCCCGCTACTGTCCGACAACTTGCCCCGCGTGACGGGGCGCCATTCCGTGCGTCTGGAGGCTGCGCTGCCCTTGTCCAGAAGCCCGGCGGGCGAGCTGGACTGGTTCGTGAGCGCCGAGGCCAGCCGGCAAAACAGCAACCTGGCCGCATTTGCCAGCCGCCAGAACGCGCTTTACACGGGTTTGCGCTGGACCTTGCAGTAGGCAGCTCGCTGCGGCCGCCCCACGCACTGCCCCGACCCTGCAGGGCGCGCCGGACAAGGGTTGACACATTTCGACGTAAAAAAACAACTGCCCCAACACGTGGTTTCAGCCTGTGATTCGAATCACAGAGGGCGGCTGTCGGGTTTGTCTATACTACGTGCCGTACTAGGTGCATTGGGTGCCTGGTCAATTTCATCACTTAGTGGAGAAACTCTCAATGGCACTAACTACCGCAGAACGTACCAACATCGTCAAACTCGTTGTTGCTATGTTCAACGCCGCTCCCGGCGCAACCTACCTGGCCGAACTGACCGTTGCATACGAAGCCAACGGCCGTAGCCTGGTCAATCTGGCCAAGGACCTGTCCAACACGTCGGCTTTCAAGGCGCTGAACCCCGTGTTCCAGACCGCTGCTGAATTCGCCACCTCGCTGCTGACCCCCCTGGGCCTGCAAGCCAACACCACGGCTGTTGACTTCGTCACCGCCAAGTTCAACGCTGGCGTGAACAAGGGCCAGATCGCCTATGACGTGGCCGCTGCCCTCGACGCCACGACCGCGACCGAATTCGCCACCGCCAAGGCCATCCTGACCAACAAGACCACGGTTTCCGAGTACTACTCGATCACCAAGGCTGTTGCCCAGACCAACATCGGCACCCTGCAACAAGCCATCGCTACCGTGACCAGCACGGCTGCTTCTGTGACGGCTGCCAACACGGCCATCGACAACGGCGTCGGCGTTTCTGGCGGCGGCACGGTTGTGTTCACCACCGGCATCGACAACCTGACCGGCACCACCGGCAACGACACCTTCATCGGTGACTTCGGCGTGGCCAACCAGGTGACGGCTTCCGACCAGGTCAATGGCGGCGGCGGCACCGACACCCTGAAGCTGTTCGGCACCTATGACGCCACCAAGCTGCCCACGCTGACCAGCATTGAAACGCTGGAAATCGTGACGGCTGCCAACGCCGCTATCACGACCGCCGGCATCACCGGCCTGACCAAGCTGCAAATCAACGCCGCTGACGCCATCAACGGCCAGACCCTGACGATGGCAGCTGGTGTGTCCGCCCAACTGGCTACCACGGCATCCACCGCCACCGCTGGCACCGTGACCGTGGCCCATGCCGCTACGGAAACGGCGTCCAACCTGACGCTGGCTGGTTACCAGACCGGTGTTGCAACGGGCGCCCGCCAGAACGTGACGGTTACCGGCGCTGCCGTGACCACGCAGACCATCACCACCAGCACGGCCGCCAACACGGTCGGCACGTTCACCGCCCCGGCAACCGCCACCACGGTGAACATCGCTGCTGCCACCGCCCTGACGGTCAACAGCCTGGCCGCTACCGCTGCCACCAAGATGGTTGTGACCGGCGCCGGCGCCGTGACCGTGGTTGCTTCCGACCTGGCCGCTACGGTTGAAGTGGACGCTTCGGCTGCCACGGGCGCTGTGTCGTACACCGCTGAAGCCGGCGGCTCCACGCTGACCTACAAGGGCGGCACGGGTGCTGACAAGGTGACGTTTGCTGCTACCACGCTGACCACGGCTGACAAGCTGACCGGCGGCGACGGCACCGACATCATCGTTGTGAACGACGTGGCTGCTGGCACCCTGGCTGCCGTCAACGCTTCGACGACGTTCGAAACGCTGGGTCTGGCTACCACCGGCCTGACGCTGGACGTGGCCCTGGTGACCAACGCCACCATCAAGAACTTCCGCGTTGAAAGCGGCAACTTCTCCGAAACCTTCAACAACTCGCTGGCCACCACCGAGTACACGATCGACAACACCGCTGGCAACACCGGCACCGTGACGATCGCGAACAAGGTTGGCGAAACCGCGACCAAGGTGACGGTTGATGCTGGCACCGCTACGGCGGCCCAGACGCTGACCAACCTGACGCTGACCGGCGTGACCACCCTGAACCTCGTGTCCACCGGCACGGGCACGGGCAGCGCCAACACCATCACCACGCTGGCAAACCAGGACAACGCCGTGATCAACATCACCGGCACCAAGGACCTGGTCATCACCAACGCGCTGGCTGGTACGGCTGTGGGTTCCAAGGTTGACGCCAATGCCTTCACCGGCAAGCTGACCGTTACCGGTTCGGGCTTCTCTGACGTCATCACCGGCGGCACGGGCAACGACACCATCACCACCGGCAACGGCAACGACACCGTGGACGGTGGCGCTGGCAACGACCGCATCATCATCACCGGCGCCGACCAGGCTGACCGCGTGACGACCGGTGCCGGCACCGACACCGTGGTGTTCTCTGCTGCCAACATTGCAGCCCTGACCAACGTGTCCGCCGCTGTGGGTGGCGTCGTGTCGATCACCGACTTCACGGCCGGTACCGACAAGATCGCCCTGGTGAACACGGGTGGCGCACAAACGTCGATCACGCTGGCCAACGCCCAGACGATCGCGACGGCCGCCAGCATCACCGCTGTGTACGCTGGCATCACCGCCATCGCCGCATCGGTTGACCAGGCTGCTACCTCCGCTGTGGTTGTGACGGTGTCTGCTGGTGCCGCTGCCGGTACCTACCTGTACATCAACGACGCAGCGGACGCTGCTGTGAGCAACGCGAACGACATGCTGATCAACATCACCGGCATCACCGGTACGCTGGCAGCTTCTGACTTCGTGTTCGCCTAATCGGCTGACCCGTCTCAGAGACTGAGTCAAAGCCGCCCCTTCGGGGGCGGCTTTTTTGTTCGTGGCGGAGCTTTTGTGAAGATCCTGTTTGTTCACCAAAATTTCCCTGGCCAGTTCAAAAACCTGGCTGTCGTGCTGGCTGGACAAGGGCAGCACGAAGTGGTGGCTGTTGGCTATTCAGACCACAAGCCCACGGCGGCTTACCGGTATGTGCGTTGCACAGTGGCGCGTGGCAATTCGCCCGGCACGCCGGAGCCACTGGTCGACTTCGAGTCCAAACTGTTGCGTGGGGAGGCGACCGCCCAGGTGGCTCGCCAGCTCAAGCAGGATGGCTTTGAGCCGGACGTGATTTTTGGCCACCCCGGATGGGGTGAATGCCTGTTTCTGCGCGATGTCTGGCCCCGGGCCCGACTGGCGCTGTACTGTGAATATTTCTACCGTGGCACGGGACAGGACATCGGTTTTGATCCTGAATTCGGCGCGACGGAAGTGGCGGCCGTGCAACGCATCCGGCTGCGCAACGCCCACACACTGCTGAGCCTGTCTGAGGCCGACGCCCTGTACAGCCCGACCCAGTGGCAGGCAGACACATACCCGGCGGAATACCGCGACAGGATGACGGTGGTCCACGACGGCGTGGATACCTTGTTTTACGCCCCCAACCCCCAGGCGTTTGTTGAACTGGATGGGCGGCGCCTGGACCACAACTCGAATGTGGTGACCTTCGTGGCTCGCAATCTGGAGCCCTGCAGGGGCTTTCATACCTTCATGCGCGCGTTGCCGCAGGTGCTGGAGCGCAATCCGGATTGCCAGGTCATCGTGGTTGGCGATCCGTCACCCGGTTACGGCCCGGGGCCCGCGACCGGCACCTGGCAGGACGTCATGCTGGCTGAAGTGGGCGCACGGCTGTCACCCGAGCGGGTCCGTTTTGTAGGGCTGGTGCCCGTGCAGGTATTTCGCACGCTGATGCAGATTTCGTCGGTTCACGTGTACCTGACCTACCCGTTTGTATTGAGCTGGTCGGTCATGCAGGCCATGGCCTGCGGTGCTCTGGTAGTGGGTTCGCGCACACCGCCGGTACAGGAGGTGCTGACCCATGAGGACAACGGTCTGCTGGTGGATTTCTTTTCGCCGCAGGAAGTGGCTACA
>CAZUJD010000019.1:0-18923 GCA_964620025.1 uncultured Ramlibacter sp.
GGTTGACGTGCCAGATCTCGCTTTCGGTCAGCAATGGGGAGTTTTTCGAGGACAGGGTCCGCGGGTCCCATGGCGCGCACACATCCAGCCACCCGTCGTGCGACTTGAGTACCACGGCGGGCAAATGCGCATAGCTCGTCTTGGCGGGCAAATCTGTGCGCGCGTTGCGCAGCACGTTGGCTGCGCTGGTCTGCCGGGTGTAGCGATAGACCAGCGTGATGCGCGTCTGCGGCACCACGTCGTCCAGGCGCTCCGGCGGGATGCATGCGGATGAATTGCTGTTCCTGAGGGGATACAACCCGGGTTTGCCGTAGCCACTGTCCACCTGGAACAGGTAGCCATGGCCGTCCCGTGAAGCCCGGAAGTTGTAGTAGCGGCCCGGATCTACCTGGTCGCGCTGGAAGTGGTCCTTGAAGTCGGGAGGTACCCGAAAGACGACGTTGCCCCTGTCCTTGTCGCGCCCTTCGTAGTCGTGGGTGACGGCCAGCACGGTCGTCTGGACCACGGTTTTCACCCTGAAGCGCTTGTGGCACCCCTCGATGAATACGATGGCCGGTCCGACGCGGTCGCGATCGAGCGTGTCGATCTCCACGGGGACCGTGCAAGAGTGCAAGTCGCGACTGAGCAGCCCGTCGTTGTACCCGGAGATTTCGATCTTGTGGGGGGAGTCATTCCCCAAGTAGTCCTTGATGATCTTTCCGAAAGGGTTCGCAAGACCGGGCGCGTCGAAATACATCGACGCCAAACCACCTTTGGGCGGGGCGTCTGGCAGCCTTTTTGCACCGGGAAAGTAATTTCTCACGGGTCTCTTCGTGCGTGTTGCGTAAGTGTCGTCCGGGCCGTGTTTGCCCGGATGCAGCACCACCAGCTTGCACGACTTTGAATCCTGGGGCAGCACTTCCAGCAGATAGGCCGAGTCCACGGCGCGCTGGGTGACCGATACGACCGTCGCGTCGTAGGTTTCGTAGCGTCGTGCACTCTTCTCGTCGGCGAATGCCGGGCGTTCGACGTGTGTGTTGATGCGCAATTGATCGCCCTGCCGGAGCGTCCGCAGGTCACGGGCCTCCAGAAGGCGACCGTTGGACTGCGAATCGCAGGTTGTGTTGCCCAGCCGTTCCTGCCGAATACGATTCGGCTGGGAAGCGCTTGCCTGGGGGCCGGTCTTACGGCTTTCCCCTCATTGCTCCCGCAACGATGCCTGCTGCCATGACCCGCCCGAAATTCGCATGCTCATGCTGACACCCCCAGAAAAAGAGATGTCCATTCTCGGCAGCGGTGCAGTCTTCGGGTATCAGACCAAAGCCTGCGATGTCGGTCAGTAGGTTCGCCCGCGTTTGTACATGCCGCTGGTCTTTCGGGCGGTGGGGGTGACACCCGCAATGCGTCCCATGGCGGTGCCCGCATGCGCATGCATGATCGCCAGGCCCAGCGCATCCGCTGCGTCACTGCCCGGCAGGCCCGGCAGCTTGAGCAGGCGCTTGACCATCTCCTGCACCTCGGCCTTGCCGGCCTTGCCGTAGCCGGCCACGGACTTTTTCATCTGCAGCGCGGTGTACTCGGCCACCGGCAGGTTGCGTGACACCAGCGATGTGACGCAGGCGCCGCGGGCCTGGCCCAGCAGCAGCGTGGCCTGCGGGTTGACGTTGACGAACACGATTTCTACCGCAGCTTCGTCGGGCCCGTAGCGTTGCACCACCTCGCAGATGCCGTCAAACAGCACCTTCAGCCGCGCCGGAAGATCGCCGGTGGGCAGGTGGCGCGTGCTGATGGTGCCGCTGGCCACATAGGTCAGGGCATGCCCGTCCATGTCCAGCACGCCAAACCCGGTGGTCTGCAGGCCGGGGTCGATGCCGAGGATTCTCATGGTCTGCTCACGGGCCACTCACAACCCGAAATACCAGCGCACCGAATGGAAGAACACCGGTGCGGCAAAGCACAGCGCATCCACCCGGTCCAGCAGGCCGTTGGCGCCGGTGACCGACAGGCGGCCCTTGCCCCAGCTGGTGACGCCGCGGTCGCGCTTGAGCGCTTTCATCACCAGGTGGCCCAGCGAGCCCGCCACGCAGGCGACAAAGGCCATGGCCAGCGCCTGGCCGGGCTTGAACGGGGTGATGAATGACAGCAGTCCGCCCAGGAAGCTGGCCACCGCGATGCCGATGAGCCAGCTGCGCCAGTTGAAGCTCTTGCTGACGTTGGGCGCACTGGGCGGGCGCTTGAGCTTGCGCGTGACCAGGTGCTGCACGACCATGCAGGTCTGCACCACGAAGACCAGGAAAAACACCAGGAATGCGTTCTTGCCCTGGTAGTTGCGAAAGTCCAGCAGCAACAGGGCCGGCACATGGCTCATGCCGTAGATGCACACCATGATGCCCCATTGCAGCTTGGCATTGCGCTCCAGGAAGCGCTCGGGGTCGTCCGCCAGCGCGCTCACGACCGGGATGGCCAGGAACACATAGACCGGAATGAACACGGTGAACAGGTCGAAGTGCTCGGTGCCGGCGAGCCAGAACTGCACGGGCAGCACCACAAAAAAGGCCAGCACCAGGCTGCGGTGGTCGCCACGGCGCGTGGGCGACAGCGTGATGAATTCCCGCAGCGCAAAAAATGCGATCAGCGCAAACAGCACGGTGGCAAAACCCTCTCCGGCAGCCCAGGCCACCCAGAAGACCACCACCATGAACCACGAGGTGGCCAGCAGCTTTCGGAAGTTCTTCAGTTCGGCATGCCAGGCGGCGTCATGCGTGCCCTCGCGCTGTTCACGCAGCGTCAGCATGAAGGCGGTGATGCTGATGATGATCAGGATGCCGAAGATGATCAGGAACAGGGCGCCCACCTGCTGGGTCGGCGTGAGGCTGCGCAGAAACTGGTTCATGAAATGGCGCTCCCGCGCGCACCCACCGCGTGTGGGTCGTCCCCCTCCGGGGGGGGCTTCGCGCATTGGGCCAGCCTGGCGGCGTTCAAGGTGTGGCTGCGCATCACACCTCCCTCAACGCCATCACGGCCAGCCGTGCCCGGTCCAGGAAGGCACGGCGGTCTTCGCCGGGCTCCAGCTTGATGGGGGCCCCAAACGTGACCGAGCACAAAATCGGCACGGGCACGACCTCCCCCTTGGGCATGACACGCTGCACGTTGTTGATCCAGGCGGGCACCAGCACCACATCGGGAAAGCGTTGGGTCAGACTGTACAGCCCGGATTTGAAGGGCTGCGGTTCCTCGGCGTTGCCGCGCGTGCCCTCGGGGAAGATGATGATCGAGTCGCCGCTGGTCAGTGCGTCGGCCAGGGGCTGCAGCGGGTCTTCGTCGCCCTTGCGTTCGCGGTCCACATACACGGCATTGAACACGGCAGTGGTGATCCACTGCTTGAAAGGTGTTTTGGTCCAGTAGTCGCGCGCGGCAATTGGTCGGGTGATGCCGCGCAGTTCCTCTGGCAGGGCCGCCCAGATCATCACCAGGTCCGCGTGGCTTTGGTGGTTGGCAAAGTAGATGCGCTGCTCGGCCTTGGGCGGGCAGCCGTACCAACGGGCCTGTGCGCCCGTCAGCAGGCGGATCAGGCCCAGCAGGAACAGGCTCATGAGCTTGGCGGCGAGCGAGGAGAGAGCCGGTCTCATGGCAACACCGCGTCACCCATGCGCGCTGTGATGGTGGATGCGCGGCTGGCCAGGTAGCCCGAATTGGGCAGCTTTTCAAAGTACTTGGGACGCGGCAGCATCACGGACAGCCGGGCGGCTTCGTAAGCACTCAGCCTGGCCGCGCTTTTGCGGTAGTAATGCTGCGCGGCGGCTTCGGCGCCGAACACGCCTTCGCCCCATTCCACGCTGTTGAGGTAGATCTCCAGGATGCGCTGCTTGCTCATCAGCATTTCCAGCGCCAGCGTCAGCACGAACTCCTGGCCCTTGCGCAGCAGTGTGCGCTCGCCCGACAGCAGCAGGTTCTTGGCCAGCTGCTGGGTGATGGTGGAGCCGCCCACGATCCTGGGCGCCCGGGCATTGGGTCGCAGCTGGGCACGGCGGGCGGCCTGCTCTTCGGCTTTGGCATTTTTCTGCCAGGCCTTTTCGATGGCTTCCCATTCGACGCCGTCGTGGTTGATGAAGTCGCCGTCCTCGGAGGCGATCACGGCGCGCTTGAGGTGATCCGAGATCTGCGCATACGGCACCCACTGCTGGCGCCAGCGCAGGGAACCCTTTTCCGTGACCACACGCCAGGCTTCGGAGCGCTGGAAGCTGGTGGACTGCGGGTCCACCACGGCCATGATCGCGATGCGGCCGACAAAGAAGACCTGCAGCATCAATGCCGCGGCCAGCATCAGACCGACAAGACGCAGCACAGGCTTCATGCCCGGATCATGCCAGCGTGCGCCGCAGCTCGTCCAGCACCCGGGCCGACGGCGGGCGCACGCCGCGCCAGGCGGTGAAAGCTTCGGCAGCCTGTTCCACCAGCATGCCCAGGCCGTCGCGCGCCACGGCACCATGACGTGCGGCCCATTGCATGAAAGTGTCGGCCGCCGGGCCGTACATCATGTCCACCGCCAGCGTGCCGGGCTTGAGCACACTGTCTGGCACGGGCACGCCCGCACCCGCCAGGCTGCTGGCCGTGCCGTTGATCACCACATCGTAGGGACCGCCCACGGCGTGCAGGTCCAGCGCAGCCAGCTGCACGCCATGCTGCGCGGCCCAGTCCGTGTGGCGCTGCACCAGGGCCTGGGCCTTGGCCACGGTGCGGTTGGTGACGGTGATGTGCGCAGGCCCGGCCTCGATCAGGGGACCCAGCACGCCCGCAGCGGCGCCACCGGCGCCGATCAGCAGCAGGTGCTTGCCGGCCAGCGCCACACCGGCGTTGCGCGTGATGTCGTCCACCAGGCCCAGGCCGTCGGTGTTGTCGGCGAAGATGGCGCCGCCATCAAAGCGCAGCGTATTGCAGGCCTGGGCCAGGGCGGCGCGCGGGGTCATGTGCAGGCCGGGCAGGGCGCCCGCTTCAAACTTGAACGGTACGGTGATGTTGCAGCCGCGGCCGCCTTCGGCACGAAAGTCCGCCACGCCCTGGACAAAGCCGTCCAGCGGGATCAGGCGGCGGCCGTACTGCAGGGTCTGGCCGGTCAGTTCGGCAAAACGTGCGTGGATCCAGGGGGATTTGCTGTGCTCGACGGGATTGCCCATCACGCAATAAAGATCTTGCATATTCAAAGTGATCAGTCGCCGCCGGGCCGCCCCAAGGCGACTGCGGCCCCCTCGGGGGGCAGCGAAGTACACGAAGTGACGAGCGTGGGGGTCATCGATTTGTTAACTTGGTTTCCAGTACTTCGTCGCGCGTGAACTTGAAGCGCGACACCACCACGATCTGGTCGGCGCGCTTGCGCATGGCGTCGCTGAAGCGCCCGAACGGGCCTGCGTTGCGGGCGATGGTCTGGGCCCGGCGGTCCAGCGCGGTGACGCCGGAGGTTTCCACAATCTCGGTGGACAGGACACGGCCGTCGTGGTTGACGGTGACGATCATGGTGAGTTCGCCGTACAGCTTCTTGCCGGCCAGTTCGGGGAAGTTCTGTGTGCCGCGGTCTTCAATGCGGCGGCGCAGGTTGTCGTAATAGATGGCGTACACCTCTTCGCGGGTCGCGGGGCTGATGTAGCGCTTCTTGGGGCGGGCGTTTTCCTCGTTGATGCGCTTTTCTATCTCGGCCAGCAGCTTGATGAGCTGGCGGCGCTTTTCCTCACGCGCCACGGCTTCGGCGTTGGTGCTGGGCTGTTTGGGGTCGGGTGGGGGCAGGGCAGCCAGCTGTTTCTTGATCTGTGCCAGCAGCAGTGTCTGTTGCTCCTGCATGGCTTCAATCTTGCGCTGGGCGTCTTCAGCAGCGTCGCCCATTTCAGTCAATGCCGACGGTGGCAGCGGGCTGGTGGCACGGCCCCTGGCGGCCTCGCCGCCGCCGGCCAGCGACGCCTGTGCGATGGCCTGGGCCTTGTCAGCGCGCTCGCTGGTTCTGGTGTTGACCAGGATCACTTCCAGCGGTGTGTCCTGAAACACGCGGTTGAAGGATTCGGGGTCGACAAACCGCACCGTAAGCAGCGCCGCATGCACGGCGACGGACGTGCCAAGTGCGATGTGCAGCGTGCTCAGGTTCTTGAGGTTCACGGGGTGGGATTATCGCCGCCCGTACCACCGGCGCCTGCCTCGGCTTCGTTGACATCCACCGCGATGGCGATGGGACCGGCCACGGGTTCTTCGTCGCCTGCATCATCGTCGGGCGCAGCCTCTGCCGGTGTGTCCAGCCGTTCAATGACGGTGCCGCCCACATCCAGCGTGATCTCGTCAATCCCTCCCAGCTTCACCCGAACGCGTGCGCCACGGGCCAGGCCCTGCGCGCCCACCACCGGCAGCACCAGCGGCAGCTCGTCGGCGCGCACCAGCACGCTGCCGCCGGGCAGGTTGTCCTTGAACACGGCTGCGGTCAATTCGGTGATGCCCTGTTGCTGCAGGGACTTGAGCGTCCAGAAGCGCTCCATGCCGGCCTGGTAGCCGTTGTAGGCGCTGTAGGCAGCATCAAACCCGCTGATGATGGAGAACAATTCGGCGTCTTTGGGCTTGAACGGCGCCGCCAGTGCCGCCGTCTTGCCGTGGCGTGCCACGGCGATGATCTGCCACTGGTTGACCATGTCGGTGTAGCGGCGCAGGGGAGAGGTGCTCCACGCGTAGCTTTTGACGCCGATGCCCGCGTGCGGCAGCGCCTTGGTGCCCATGCGCACCTTCACGCCGGGCGCCATGGACGCCTGGCTGCGGTAGATGCCCGGCACACCGTGCTCGGCCAGCCAGTTGCCCCAGGTGCTGTTGGCCAGGATCATGGCCTCGGCCACCATCAGGTCCAGCGGCGCCCCGCGCTGGCGAACACTGATGAGGACCTGCTCGGTGCCCTGCGGCTCGGCGCCGTTGTTGCCCACCAGGCGGAAGTTGTAGTCTGGCCGGTTGAAGTTTTCGGGCTTGCCGCGCACGATTTCGCGCTGTGCCTTGAGGTGTCTGGCCAGGCGCCACAGAAAGCCCAGCGGTGCGCGCAGGCCGGGCGCACCGGGCAGTTCCGGTGCATCACCTTCCGATTGAAGCCAGTCTTCGGTGACGACACCATCAAGCTGGTCGTGGCGCAGGTTGTGGGCGATGGGCACACGCTCCAGCCTGGTTTCGGTGGCCCGGATGTCCAGCGTGGTTTCGTCCAGCGTGACATACAGTGACACAGCTGGACAGTTTCGCCCCGCCTGCAGCGTGTAGGTCTGCACCACATCGTCCGGCAGCATCGTGATCTTGTAGCCGGGCATGTACACCGTGGACAGGCGCTGGCGTGCCACCTGGTCCACAGCGCCTGCGGGCTGCAGGGCCAGGCCCGGCGCCGCGATATGGATGCCCAGCACCACCGTTCCGGTGCCCAGGCCCTGTAGCGACAGGGCATCGTCGATTTCCGTGGTTTGCGAGTCGTCGATCGAAAAGGCCTGGACCGCGGCCACGGGCAGTTCGTCCTTGATGGCGGGCGCCTCAAGGGGGGGGAAGTTCGTGCCTTTGGGAAAGTTCTCAAACAGGAAGCGCTTCCAGTGAAACTCGTAGGCTGAATCAATGGCGCCAGACTTCTGCAGCAGGTCCAGCGGGGCCAGCTGGGTGGCTCGCGCGGCTTCCACCACAGCCTTGTATTCGGGGGCGTTCTTGTCGGGCTTGAAAAGTATCTTGAACAGCTGTTCGCGGATGGGGGCTGGACAGGTGCCATCGGCCAGCGCCTTTGACCATTCGGCGATCTGCGCCAGGATGGCCTTCTTTTTCTCGATCGCGGCCAGTGCCTGCTGCACGATCTCGGCTGGGGCCTTGCGGAAGCGGCCCTTGCCCGCACGGCGGAAATAGTGCGGCGCCTCGAACAGGCGAAACAGGGCGGCGGCCTGTTGTTCCAGGGTAGCCTTGTCACTGAAATAGTCACGCGCCAGGTCGGCAAAGCCGAACTCCTCGTCCGGCGCAAACTCCCAGGCCAGCTCCAGCTCAATGCCCTGGCTGAGCGCCTGGGCCGAGCGGATCAGTTCGGACGGGGCGGGTTTTTCAAACTTGAGCAGGACGTTGGCGGCCTTGACCTTGACGCGCTTGCCGCTGTCCAGCTCGATCTGGGCCGACGACTCGGCCTCGGACATGACGCGGCCGCCCTGGAATTTTCCGGCTTCTTCAAACAATGCAAACATGGGCGCAATTGTCCCATGCGGCCCTGCTCAGGCTGGATCCAGGCCCAGAAACGCAAACACCTCGTCGATATGCTCGTCAAAGTCGCTCAGGGCATGGTCGGACGCCTGCAGCAACTTGACGCGGGCACCGGGATAACGACCAGCCATTTCGTGCCAGTCCAGTACTTCGTCGCCCTTGGCAATGACGGCGAAATAGCGGCCGGGATCTTTCAGCGGGCCATGGGCCAGTGCGCGCAGCTCATCGACAAAGCGGGGCTCGAAAAAGAAGCGCTCGTTCGGGTCGTGCCAGGTGGTCTGCTCGCCAATGTATTTGGCCAGGTCGCGCGCCGGGTCCACGGCAGGGTTCAGCACAACGGCCTTGCAGCCACGCGTCTGGGCCACATGGGTGGCATAAAAGCCACCCAGCGAGGAACCCACAACGGCCATGCGGTGCGACTGCCAGCCGGCGACGCCGTCCATCACCATGGCCATGGCTTCGCGTGGCGACGGCGGCAACTGCGGGCACCACCAGGTCACGTCCGGGTGGCGTGCGGCCATGCGGGCGGCCATCTGACGCGCCTTGGCCGACTGGGGCGACGAGCGAAAACCGTGCAGGTACAGCAAATGGGTTAACCCAGCGGACATGGCGTGGCAATCATGGGGAAAAAGAGGGGAATTTCACATGTTCATGGTATTGCCGCTGGCCGTTGGCGCCCGCTACGCTCGGCGACGGAACAACGAGTCAAGCGTAAACGGAAAGAAAGCATGAAAAGTCTGTCGAGTATTGTCGCAGCGGCGGCGCTGGCCCTGGTGGCATCCTGCGGAGGCGGTTCGGCTCCGGTGGATGGTTCGGCGCTGGAGCGTCCCATGGGCACGGCAGAGTTCCAGACTTGCGTCGCGGCCACGGGCAATGCGGCGGCGGGTGTCGTCGGCTACCAGCTGGTTGGCGGTGAATGCGTCAAGACCTTCGAGCCCCTGGCCGCCGGCCTGCAGAAGATGGCCCGTCCTGCGCAGCCACAGTCGGCCGCCCTGCCACAGGCGGGGACCGCCTTCACCTGGGCCACGCTGATCCCCTGGGCTGAGCAGGCCTATCCACAGTTCTTCCGTGGCACCTCGCAAAGTGGCACCTACCAGGATTTCACATTCCGCTATTACCCCGCCACCGGCAACTACATTGGCCTTCGCAACGGCGACATGGTTTACGTGTACGGGCCCATCTATGACAACAGCTTGCTGTACGTGGGCACGCTCAGCTCCCTGGGAAGCCAGGCCGGGCAGTCGGGCGGCGGCACCACCACGGTGACGCTGACCAGCGACCAGACCGCACTGCTGGTCTGGGCCCAGGGGCAGTACCCCCAGCTGTTCAGCGGCGGCAGTCAGGACGCCAGCGACGGCACCTATACGTACCGCTATTTCCCCTCCACCGGCAACTATGTGATGTTTGCCGGCGGTCGGGTGTACCTGCGCGGCCCCGCCGCTGGCGGAGGGACCCAGGACCTGGGCCTTGCGACAGGCTTCACCTGCCAGGTGACGCCGGCCGCAGCGGGTTGTGCAGGGACTTCGGCCAGCGGCGCGGATGTGCCGGGCAGCACCGCCAGCACGGTAAGGCTGCAGGCGGGCAGCCCGGTGAGCAGCAGTATCGGGACGGCCGGTGACGACGACTGGTACCTGGTCACGCTGGCTGCCAACACCACCTACACCTTTGCCCTGCAAGGCGCCAGCAGTGCCAAGGGAACGCTGTACGACCCGGTGCTGCGCCTGTACAGCGCCACCGGCACACAGCTGGCCAGCAACGACGATGTGACTTTCCCCACCAACCGCGATTCGCAGCTGGTGTGGCGTGTTACCACCGCCGGCAACTACTATGTATCGGCGCGCGGCTACGAAAGCTACACAGGCACCTACGTGCTGAGCATGGCGGCCGGGGCCGCTGGGGGCAGTGCCACGGGTACAGGTACAGGCACAGGTACCGGTACCGGTACAGGTACAGGTACCGGGTCAGGAACAACAACGGCGCCTGCGCCCATCTATTCAGCCCGGGTTATCGGTCTGGACAGCCCAGTGTCGTTGTCTGGAACCGGGGCCGAACATTTCGCCATTCAGCTCAATGCGGGCGTGCTCTATTCGTTTGACAGCGGTACGTGGCCGCAACCCGCTCCTGCTGCTGTCGGCTTCGCCTGGAAGCTGTACAACGCCAGCGGTACGCTGCTGAACGAAGGCCGCGATGGAAGCGCAGGGGCCCGTTTCGGCTGGACGCCGCCGGCCACCGGGGTGTACTACATCAGGCCGGGCTACGGCACGGTGTTGACCGTCCGCAGCCACGGCAACGCGACGTCCAATCCGTACACGGCGGATCTGGGCTGGATCCTGGGTGAGCCTATTTGGCTGACGGGCCCCATCGTTTACACGATGCGCAGTGGGCAGCCGGCGTCGCCGGCATTTCCTGTGAGCCTGCGCGCCGGAGAAACGTACAGGTTCAGGTACAAACACGTGAGCCTCCAGTCGGGTGAAGTCACGTTGACTTCCGGCAGCGGCCAGGTGCTGGCCAGCGCGTCAATGAGGGACCGTTCGGAGATCCTGCAGAGTGTCAGGCCCACCGTGTCGGACGTCTACTACGTGAGGTATCGTCTGCCGCGTGCGGATGCTGGGATGGCTTTCTTTGTCGCGGCCGAGTACCAGGTGGATTCCGACGGCGATGGTGATCCGGATGCGACCGACCCTTACCCCAGCGACCCTTCGCGCAACAGCACGACGGGCAATGGTTCGGGGACCGGTACAGGGACCGGGACAGGTGGCAGCTGCGGCATGGAAAACTACAGGGGGCCGCAGGATGACCCGCAAACATGGACCATTTGCGCCGCCGCCTACAGCCACCAGTGCAATGGCGACAGCGCCAATGCCGCGCGCATGTGCACCTATTTGACGGATGTGCTGCGTGCGTATGGCAATCCCAAGACCGCCGGGCAGTATTGCTCCGCCTACTGCCGGTAGGGCCAGGCGGATGCATGCGATAGAGTCGCGCCCATGTGGTTGATACTGATCGTCGAAGATGACCCGCAGATGCGGGACTTCTTTGCCGCCAGTGTGTCGCGCAGCGGCCAGCTCCAGTTGGCCGGCTGCGTGGGTACCCTGGCGGAGGCGCGTACCTGGCTGGACAACCCGTCACATGGCGTTGACGTCCTGCTGGTGGATCTGGGCCTGCCCGATGGCAGCGGCCTGGATGTGATCCGCCACGCCGCCCGGTTGCACCCGGCCTGCGAATCCCTGGTGATCTCCATGTTCGGCGACGAAGACAACGTGCTGGCCAGCATTGAAGCGGGCGCACTGGGCTACATCCACAAGGACTCCACGCCTGACGATATCGCCAGCACCATCCTGGAGATGAAGTCTGGTGCATCGCCCATTTCGCCCATGATCGCGCGGCGTGTACTGGCCAAGTACATGAGCCTGCGCGACGGCCGGGGTGTGGCTGCGTCGCCACCCGAGCCACAACCCGTGGTGTCGGTCGCTGCCGTACCAGCGCGCCCCATCCTGTCCACGCGCGAGAGCGAAGTGCTGGAGCTGATCGCGCGGGGATTTTCCTACGCCGAAATTGCCCGGTTGCAGTCGGTGAGCGTGCACACCGTCCAGACACACATCAAGAACCTGTACCGCAAGCTCGCCGTGCGCTCGCGTGGCGAAGCGGTTTTTGAGGCGACCCAGCTGGGCCTGCTGGCCCGGCAGTCCTGAACCCATGGCCTGGCGCAACCTGCTGCGCGTCCTGGCCCTGGCGGTGGCAGGCTGGCTGGTGATGGCGGCTTCCGGCGCGCAGGCCGAGGTCTTGGAGCTGACCTATGCCCGTGCCAGCCTGATGCCCGAGGGGCGTGCGGCACGCACCGCGGATGTCACCTTGCCCTACCACTGGGACCGCGAGCAGCGCTACAGGGCGGGCGAGGCGGTCTTTGATGTTCCTTTCTCGCTGCCGGCGGAGCCAACCCAGCCCTGGGGTATCTATTTCCGGCGCATCGGCAACAGAGCCGACATCTCGCTGAACGGCACCATGCTCACCCGCATGGGCGACCTGCGCGAGGCCAACACAGACGACTATGCCAAGGGCCCCCAGTATGTGCCGGTGCCGCCGCGCCTGCTGGGCCGTGACAATGTGCTACGGGTGCATATCCGCGCCGATGGCGGACGCCGCGGTGGCCTGTCGACGTTGATGGTGGGGCCCGAGGATGAGGTCCGAGAGCTGTATGCCGACAACTTCCGGTGGCGGGTCTCGGCGTCCATGGTAGTCACCATTTTCAGTTTGCTGGTGGGCGCCGTGGCGTTGGCGCTGTGGGCCACCCAGACCGAGCCGGGGACGGTGCACCTGGGGCGGCGTGACAGTATCTACCTGGCTGCAGGGCTGGCTGAAATCTGCTGGGCCCTGCGCGTGGGCGATGTCGCGATCGAGCAGCCGCCGTTGCCCTGGCCCGTCTGGGGTGTGGTGGTGACCGCGGCCTTTGCCGGCTGGTTCTGCGGTATCGCCCTGTTCTGCCACCACGTGGCCGGCTGGCATCGCCACCGCTCCATGCCCTGGCTGCGATCGGGCCTGTGGGCGCTGTTTGGTACGTCCATCGTCGCGTCCACCCTTTCATTGACCTTGCACCAGCCCATGTTCCTCACTGTCTGGCTGGGCGCGGCCAACCTGTTGTTCATCATCTATGCCGTCGTGTACCTGGCGGGGGCCATCCGGCGCCCCCAACCGGCACGCCTGCTGGTGGCGGCCGCCGGCATGCTGAATGTGGCCATGGGGGTGCGCGACTGGTTCACCGTGCGCGTGAGTGGCAGCCTGGCGGACTCGACCTGGATCCGCTATTCCTCGGTGCTGTTCGGCCTGGTGCTGGGGTACATCGTGATCACCCGTTTTCGCGCGGCCAGTGGCCAGGCCCATGATCTCATGACAAATCTGGCGGCCCGCGTATCTGAAAAGGAAGCGGCACTGCAGCAAAGCTACGCGCGCGTGGAGCAGCTGGCCCGCGAGCAGGAGCGTACCAGCGAGCGCGCCCGAATCCTGCGCGACATGCATGACGGTGTGGGGGCCCACATCAGCTCGGCCATCCGCCAGCTGCAATCGGGCAAGGCCAGCCATGCACAGGTGCTGCAGACACTGCGCGACTCGCTGGACCAGCTCAAGCTGCAGATCGACTCCATGAATCTGGCGCCGGGCGACATCACTGCGCTGCTGGCCAACCTGCGCTACCGGCTGGAGCCCCGTTTTGCAGCATCCGACATCGAATTACAGTGGGATGTGGACCTGATTGCGCCGCTGCAGCGGCTGGACGCGCATGCCATGCGCCAGCTGCAGTTCATGTTGTTTGAGGCGCTGTCCAATGTGCTGCAGCATGCCCAGGCCAGTGTGCTGCGCATCGAAGCCTGCGTGATCGGCGGCACCGTCCAGCTGCGGGTCATCGACAATGGCCATGGCTTTGATACCACCCTGCCGCTTCGCAAGGGGCTGCTCAGCCTGCGCGAGCGCGCCGCAGCCATCGGTGCCGAAGTCTCCCTGATCAGTCAGCCCGGGCGGACGGTGGTGGAAATACTCATCGACTGAAACGCCCGCAGCGGTCCCGCGCCGGCTGACCAGAGGTTGCTCCGGTCGGGCCGCAGCAGCCGATAATGGCGCATGGCCGCCGTATTCGACAAACCTTCCCTCTGGCAGCGGTCCGCGCCGTTGCTGCGCGGCTTTGACGGGCCGCTGGCCTTTGCCGTGTTCCTGCTGGCCTGTGCCGGCCTGCTGACCATGTATTCGTCGGGTTTTGACCATGGCACGCGCTTCATGGACCACAGCCGCAACATGCTGATCGCCGCCACCATCATGTTCCTGGTGGCCCAGGTGCCGCCCCAGCGGCTCATGAGTTTTGCGGTTCCGCTGTATGTGCTGGGGGTGGGGCTGCTGGTGGCCGTGGCGCTGTTTGGCATCACGCGCAAGGGCGCCACCCGCTGGCTGAACGTGGGCGTGACGGTCATCCAGCCCAGCGAAATCCTCAAGATCGCCATGCCGTTGATGCTGGCCTGGTGGTTCCAGAAGCGTGAGGGCCAGCTGCGTCCGCTGGATTTCACCGTGGCCGGTCTGCTGCTGGTGGTGCCGGTGGGGCTCATCATGAAGCAGCCCGACCTGGGTACCTCGCTGCTGGTGCTGGCTGCAGGGCTGTCGGTCATTTTCTTTGCCGGCCTGAGCTGGAAGCTCATCGTGCCTCCGGTGGTGCTGGGGCTGGCAGGCATGGCTTTGCTGGTGGTGTTTGAGCCCCGCCTGTGCGCCGACGGCGTGCGCTGGCCCATCCTGCACGACTACCAGCAGCAACGAATCTGCACATTGCTGGACCCCACGCGCGACCCGCTGGGCAAGGGGTTTCACATCATCCAGGGCATGATCGCCATCGGTTCGGGCGGCCTGTTCGGCAAGGGCTTCATGCAGGGCACGCAGACGCACCTTGAATTCATCCCCGAACGCACCACCGATTTCATCTTTGCCGCTTTCTCCGAAGAGTTCGGCCTGCTGGGCAACCTGCTGCTGATCACAGGTTTCATTTTCCTGATCCTGCGCGGTCTGGCCATTGCGCTGGAGGCGTCCACGCTGTTCTCGCGGCTGCTGGCCGGTGCCGTGACGCTGATCTTCTTTACCTATGCCTTTGTCAACATGGGCATGGTCAGCGGCATCCTGCCGGTGGTGGGCGTGCCGCTGCCGTTCATCAGCTACGGCGGCACGGCCATGGTCACGCTCGGTGCGGGCCTGGGCATCCTGATGTCGGTCGCCAAGGCCAAAAGGCTGGTGCAGACATGATCTGCCTGACCCTGAACGGCCCGGTGCCTGTCAAGCCATGACGGGTACGGTGGCCATCGTCGGGGCAGGCAACATGGGGGGCGGCATGGCCGCCAATCTGCTCGCGCAAGGCTGGGAGGTGCATGTCAACGATATCGATGAGGCCAAAGTGGCCGCGCTGGTCCGGCACGGCGCCGTGGCTGCCGCAACGCCCGGTGCATGCGCGGCAGCTGCGGATATCACCATTGTCTGCGTGGTCGATGCCGTGCAGACGCAGGAGGTCCTGTTCGGCGCCAGCGGCGTGGCCGGGCGGGTGCATCCGGGCCATACCGTGATGCTCAGTCCCACCATGGCGCCGCAGGACGTGGAGGGCTTTGCCAGCCGCCTTGCAAGCCAGGGCCTGCACACCGTGGATGCGCCGATGTCTGGCGGACCGGTCCGTGCGCGCGATGGCACGATGAGTCTCATGGTCGCATGTGCCGACGAAGTGTTTCATCGGCACGGTGCCCTGTTCAAGGCGCTTTCGGCACAGGTGTTCCGCATCAGCCAGCATCCCGGGGACGGCGCCAGGACCAAGCTGGTCAACAACCTGCTCGCCGGCATCAATCTGGTGGGGGCGGCCGAAGCGATGGCGCTGGCCGCGCGGATGGGCCTGGATCTGCAGCGCACGCTGGACGTGATCGAGCAGTCCAGCGGACAAAGCTGGATCGGTTCGGACCGCATGCGGCGTGCCATTGCCGGTGACTATGCACCGCGCGCGCACATGACCCTGCTGCAAAAGGACACCCGGCTGGCCATGCAGGCTGCGCAGTCAGTGGGCTTTGACGGCCCCCTGGGCGCTGCGGCGCGCGACACCTTTGCGCGGGCTGTCGCGGACGGTCTGGATGGCCTGGACGACGGCGCCCTTTACAGGCTGCTCAGCAGATAAATCCATGAGCCTCCCGCTGCCAAACCCCGATGCCCTGGCAGCCGATCTGGCGCGCTATCGCACCATGGTGGAACACGCTGCCGAAGGAATCTGCGTCGGGCAGGGCGGGCGCATCCGTTTTGCCAATGCCCGCTGCCTGGACCTGCTGGGTGTGGCTGCGCAACACGTGGCCGATCGCGCCATGATCGACTACATCTACCCGGATGACCGCGCGTTCGTCACCGGACAACGGGATCGGCGGGCACGCGGAGAGCAGGTGCCGGCGTTCGAGGTGCGCTTCCAGCGGTCTGACGGCGTCGTGTGGTGGGCCGAGATTGCAGGTGTGGTGGCGGAATGGGAAGGCGCCCCCGCCCATCTTTTTTACCTGCGCGACGTGACCGCCCGGCGGCTGCTGGACGAGCAGCTCAAGGCCACGCTGGCGCGCGAACGCGAGCTGGGCGAACTCAAGTCACGCCTGGTTGCGCTGGCATCGCATGAGTTCCGCACGCCGCTGGCCGCCATCCTGTCGTCTGCCGAGCTGCTGGAGCACTATGGTGACAAGATCGATCCCGATGAGCGCCGCAGCATCCTGGTTGAGCTGGTCGGTGCGGCAGGGCGCATGCAGGTCATGCTGGACGACATGCTGCATCTGGGCGATGCAGACGAGGAAAAGCTCAAGCAGCGGCTGGCCCGCGCCAGCGCACTGCCGCCACCCGGCGCCAGTGGGTAAACTGGCATCCGTAAACCCGCCCAAGCCATGCCCACCATCCTGATCGTTGAAGACGACGACGCCATCCGCAACAACATCACGCGGCTGCTCAAGCTCGAAGGCTTTGACATCGTTTCGGCCATCAACGGCCGCCTGGGGCTGGAGCGGCTGCGTCAGGTCATGCCCGATGTGGTGATCTCCGACGTGAGCATGCCCGAGATGGACGGCTTCGAGCTGCTGGAGGCCATCCGTGGCGACCGGACGCTGGCGGCCATTCCCGTCATGTTGCTGACCGCGCTGGATGACCGCGCCAGCATGCGCCGTGGCATGACTGCTGGCGCCGATGACTACCTGGCCAAACCGTTCACCCGTGTGGAACTGCTGGACGCGCTGGCGGGCCTGCTGAAGAAAAAGCAGCGCGTGCAGGAAACCGTGCAGACTGCCGTGAGCACGCATGAAGAACACCTGCGACGCGCGTTTGCCGAGAGCCTGGGGGGCGTCGCCACCGAGAAATTCGGCCTGGAAATGCCCAGCGGGGCGGTGACCGACCAGGTGATTGACGCTACCGTGCTGTTCTCGGACATCCGAAACTTCACCTCACTGGCCGAGCGGCTCAATTCACAGGAAGTGGCGGAGCTGCTGACGGTTTACTTCGAGCGCACCTGTGACCCCGTGCTCAAGAACGGTGGACGCAACCTCAAGTTCATCGGTGACGGCCTGATGGCGGTGTTCTCCGACACGCACAGCGGCTCGCCGTTGCCTGCGGCGCGCCGGGCCGTCTCCGCTGCGCTGGCCATGGCGCTGGCCACGCACGAATTCCGCAGCTGGCTGCAGCACCGTTTTGCCGATCGCGGACTGCCGCCTTTTGCCATCGGCGTGGGGCTTCACGCGGGCGAAGTCACGCTGTGCCGGCTGGGCACCATCCAGAACAAGGAGACCACGCCGATCGGAGACACCGTGAACGTCGCGGCGCGGCTTGAGGCGTCCAGCAAGGAACTGGGCTGGACGGTCGTGGCCAGCAACCACGTGCTAGAGCGTGCTGGCGACGGGGTTCAGACCGGCGGCATGACCTCGCTGGCCGTGCGCGGCAAGAACCTCTACGTGGACGTGGCCGAGATCACCGGCCTGGTCACCAATATGGATGACAAGGTGCACGGCATGGCGACGCTGACCGAGCGGGCTGCCGAAGTGCGGGCGGCAGTGCAGATCAATTCCGAAATCACGGCCCGTGCGGTCAAGGGCGCGCTCAAGTCCAAGCTGTCGGCCATGAAGGACCTGTCATTCAGCCCGGGTGAGGAGCCGCTGCGCCTGAAGGGCTACCGCATCACCCGCAAGATCGGCGCCGGCGGCATGACCCAGGTGTACCTGGCCGTGCGTGAAAGCGACGGCCTGCCGGTAGTGCTCAAGGTGCTGGACGCCAGTGGCCAGGAAGCCGGGGCGCACCTGTCACGTTTCATCCAGGAATACGCGCTGCTGTCTCAGATCGACCATCCCAACGTCATCAAGATCTACGACCAGGGTTTCACCGACGACCATGCCTACATTGCCATGGAGTACTTCGAGCGCGGTGACCTGCGATCGGCCTTTTCCGCCGGTTTGCCGCAGCAGCGGGTGGTGCAGGTGATCGCGCAGGTCGCACTAGCCCTGCATGCCGTGCATTCACGCGGCATCATCCATCGCGACCTCAAACCCGAAAACATCATGCTGCATGCCGATGGTACGGTGGCGCTGGCGGATTTCGGCATTGCCAAGTCGATGCTGAAAACAGAGAACATGGCCATGACCCAGACACGCCACGGCGATGTGGTGGGCACGCCTTACTACCTCAGTCCCGAACAGGCCACGGGCCGGCCCATCACGCCCCAAAGCGACCTGTACAGCCTGGGCATCATGATGTTCGAGATGCTGACGGGCAAGCGCCCTTTTGGCGCCGAAACGCTCGAGCAGCTGCTGGCTCACCATCTGCACGCCCCCACACCGCCGCTGCCGGCACAGCATGCCGTGTTGCAGCCCATCGTGAACAAGCTGACCGCCAAGAAGCCTGAGGACCGCTATGCCTCGGCGCAGGCGCTGCTGGTTGATCTGGCCCGGGTATCCCAGGGGACTTAGCCGGCGCCTAAAATGGACCGATGATCTCCCGCGAACCCACCCTTGAACGCCTGGCCACCGCCCAGCGCCTGCTGCTTGAACCGTTCGGCCTGAACGAATCCCACCTGAGCCGTGCGCTGGCCGAAATCACCGCCCACCGCGTGGACGACGCGGACCTGTATTTCCAGTACACCCGCAACGAGGGCTGGAGTCTGGAAGAAGGCATCGTCAAGACCGGCAGCTTCAGCATCGACCAGGGCGTGGGCG
>CAZUJD010000020.1:0-18516 GCA_964620025.1 uncultured Ramlibacter sp.
GGGTATCGCCCAGCGGCCAGGGACGCGTCAGTCGAAGTGCCCCCTCTTCCACATAACCGAGCGGACCTGCATCCCCCGAACTGAAGGCATCCAGCCGGTAGGGATGGACCTTCTGGACCTCCACGGCGCCATGAATCACGCCGGCGCATACCGCCACAACACCCTGCGCACCTGGGGTCTGAGCCACAGTCACGGCGTCAATGAGGTTCTGCGGCCCGTCGGGCACGAGCGCCGTGGACGGGCGCATCGCGCAGGCCAGGACCACGGGCTTGGCCGGCGACAGCACCGCCTGGAGGAAGTACGCGCTCTCTTCGAGGTTGACCGAACCGACACTGATCACAATACACTGCACATCGTCCCGGGCCAGCCAGTGGGCACAGCGCTCGGCCAACAGGCGCCAGACCTCGAAAGTCATGTCCTTGCTGTCCAGCTGGGCCACCTGCTCGGTTTGCAGTGGCAGGCCCCGCAGCGCGGGAATGGCCGCCAGCAGCTGTGAAACGCCGACCTGCGCAGCTGTATAGCCCACATTGTCATCTGCAGTGGCTGCTGTGCCCGCGATCGTTCCGCCGGTGCCCAGCACCACAATTTTCCTGACGCTCACTTGCAATCTTTCAAAAACTGGTTAAAAATACAGTTACTGGATATTAAGACAGGTCATCAACTTACCCGTTGCCTGAAAAGGATCCGCCATGATCGAAAGCCCGAAACTCACCGCACGGCAGCAACAGATTCTGGAACTCATCCAGAGCGCCATTGCCCGTACTGGTGCGCCACCCACGCGTGCCGAGATCGCTTCCGAGCTTGGTTTCAAGTCCGCCAACGCCGCTGAGGAACACCTGCAGGCCCTGGCCCGCAAGGGTGTCATCGAACTCGTCAGTGGCACCTCGCGCGGCATCCGCCTCAAGAGTGAAACCCTGCGCTCCATCAATGAGTCCCGCATCAAGCAATTCTCCCTGCCGCTGCCAAGCCTCGCCCAACTCGCCTTGCCGCTGATCGGCCGTGTGGCTGCGGGCTCGCCCATTCTCGCGCAGGAACACGTGGATCAAACCTATTACGTCGAGAGCAGCCTGTTCCAGCGCAAGCCCGACTACCTGCTGAAAGTACGTGGCATGTCCATGCGGGACGCCGGCATCATGGACGGCGACCTGCTGGCGGTGCAAGCCACCAAAGATGCCAAGAACGGCCAGATTGTTGTAGCCCGGCTGGGCGAAGAAGTCACCGTCAAGCGCTTTCGACGCAACAAGCACCTGATTGAGCTGCACGCTGAAAACCCCGATTACCAGACCATCATCGTTGAGCCGGGCGAACCCTTCGAAATCGAAGGCCTGGCTGTGGGCCTGATCCGCAACACCATGCTCATGTAAAGAATCTGCTGTCGCACAAGGTCTGCCGCAGGTGGCGGGCGTATGGCGCAAGTCGCCATCACCCTGCAGCAGACCCGGTTCTGAATCCTGCCTGTGTCCAACCTCTGCTGTAAGGAGTTTTCACATGGGAATCGCTTTGACCGCCGTTCATGGCCTTTTCAATCCGCTGCATGATTTGCTGACCTGGCTCATGTCGCCTGTACAAGCCAGGTCCCCAGTTACACCGGCCCCCATCGCGCAAACCATCTCCGTGTACGCCACGGCCCGTGGGGCTGACTCTCCCAAGGTGGCTGCCTGCAGCCGCCGTCCCCATCGCCCGCTGCGGGTGGTTCGCGTCATGGACAAGGACGGGCCGCGCAGCCATGGCGGCGGTCGTATGGTGATTTCTGGGCGCATGGCCGACGTCTGCGCCGAGTTGGACCGGCTGGCTGCGCTGGAGGCAACCCGCCACTGACCCGCAGGCCTGGGGGCAGCCGGCTCAGGCCTTGTTGCCGGCCAGGTAGTCCGACTTGCCCAGTTCCACGCCGTTGTGGCGCAGGATGGCATAGGCCGTGGTCACATGAAAGAAGAAATTGGGCAGCATCCAGTGCTTGAGGTATGCCTCGCCCTTCATGGTTCGGGTCTTGTCTTTTCCCACGGGGAATGTGATGTCTTTTTCTTCGCTGCCATCGAGTTGGGCGGCGGGTACGGCTGCCAGATACGCCCGGGTTTTGTCAATCCGCGCCTTCAGTTCGGCCAGCGTGGATTCGGTGTCATCAAATTTCGGGGCGTCTGCGCCAGACAGGCGCGCCACGCCGTTCTTGGCGGCATCACACGCAATCTGGATCTGGCGGGTCAGCGGCAGCATGTCGGGCGCCAGGCGCGACTGAAGGAGGACTGCCGGGTCAAACTTCCTGGTGTCTGCACTGGCCTGCGCCTTGTCCAGGAAATGGCTCAGGTTCTCCAGCATGTGCAAAAGCGTAGGAAGGCTCACCGACGACATCGAAACGGACATGAATAGCTCCTCGGGGTTATGACTCGACGTAAAAGCTGCCATCGTAGCGGTGCGCAGCCAAACGTGCAGGACGCTGGCCGGGCAGGCGGCCGAGGCACAATCATGTGCATGAATATTGTGATCCTTGACGACTATCAGGACGCTGTACGCAAACTCCAATGCGCCAGCAAGCTGGACGCCTTTCCCGCCAAGGTTTACACCAATACCGTCAAGGGCATCGGCCAGCTGTCGGTCAGGCTGCGCGATGCGGACGTCATCGTGTTGATCCGTGAGCGTACTCAGATCACGCGCCAGCTCATTGAAAAGCTGCCCCGCCTCAAGCTGATCGTGCAGACAGGCCGGATGGGTTCCCATATCGACGTGACCGCATGCACGGAACGCGGCATTGCCGTGGCAGAGGGCGTGGGCTCACCGGTGGCACCGGCCGAACTGACCTGGGCGCTGATCATGGCTGCCACGCGGCGCCTGCCCCAATACATCAGCACGCTCAAGCATGGTGGCTGGCAACAGTCGGGCCTGAAAAGCGCCTCCATGCCCACCAACTTCGGTTTGGGCACCGTATTGCGCGGCAAGACGCTGGGTATCTGGGGCTATGGCCGTATTGGCCAGCTGGTGGCCGGCTATGGCAAGGCTTTTGGAATGAACGTCCTGGTGTGGGGTCGGCAGGAATCGCGCGAAAAGGCTGTCTCCGATGGCTGTCAGCAGGCAGCCAGCCGCGAAGAACTCTTTGCCCACAGCGATGTGCTTTCGCTGCACCTGCGCCTGAACGAGGAAACCACGGGTATCGTGACGCTGGAAGACCTGTCGCGCATGAAGCCAACGTCCCTGTTCATCAATACCTCGCGTGCTGAACTGCTGGAGCCTGATGCCCTGCTGGTAGCGCTGAACCGGGGCCGCCCGGGACTTGCCGCGATCGATGTCTTCGAGAGTGAACCCATCCTGCAGGGCCATGCCCTGCTTCGCCTGGAAAACTGCATCTGCACGCCCCACATCGGCTATGTGGAGCAGGAAAGCTATGAGCTGTACTTCAGCGTGGCTTTTGACAATGTGGTCAACTTCATCAAGGGCACGCCGACCAACATCGTGAACCCCGGCGCCTTGCAGGTGCGGCGCTGAGCGCATCTGCCCTACCCTGATGCCAGCCGCCTGCGCGGCCATAAACCCATGACCGGCTCCAAAGCCCCTGTCTTGCCCGGCGTGCTGTGGGCGCTGCTGTTCGGCAATTTCGTGATCGGCACCGGCGTGATGGTCGTACCCGGGACGCTCAACGACATCAGCACCTCGCTCCATGTCTCTGTGCCTGTGGCCGGCCAGCTCATCTCGGCCGGTGCCTTGCTCATGTGCGTGGGTGCACCGCTGTTCGCGGCCGTTGTGGCTGGCTGGGACCGCCGCCGCCTGCTCGCGCTGTCGATGGTGTGGTACGGGCTGGCCCATCTGGCATGCACCCTCATGCCGAGCTTTGCCACCCTGATGCCCATGCGCGTGCTGGCCGTCATCTCGCCGGCGATTTTCACCCCCCAGGCCGCCGCCTGTGTGGGGCTTCTGGTGCCAGCAGAGCAGCGCGGTCGGGCCATCACCTTCGTGTTTCTGGGCTGGTCGGTGGCGTCCGTGCTGGGCATGCCACTGGGCGCCCTGATCGGAGGAACCTGGGGTTGGCGGGTGGCTTTCTCGCTGGTCGGTGGACTGAGCCTGGTCAGCGCGCTCTGGGTCTGGCGCGCCATGCCCGACGGCATCAAGCCACCGGCACTGACGCTGGGCGCCTGGAAGGAGACGCTGCGTTCGCCCGCGCTGATGCTGTGCATCGCAGTCACGGTGCTGTATTCGGCCGGCCAATTCGTACTGTTTTCCTACTTTGCGCCGTACTACAAAGCGCGGCTGGGCGCGACGCCCACCGAACTGGGCCTGTTCTTCATGTGGTTCGGCGCCTTCGGCTTCCTGGGCAACGTATTGATGTCGCGCAACATCGACCGCGTAGGGGCTTCTCGCGCCGTGATGCTGGGTGTTGCCAGCATGGCCCTGAGTCTGCTCCTGTGGCCACTGGGATCCAGCCTGGTGCTGGCAGCCCTGATTGCCGTGCCCTGGGCGCTCGGCTGCTTTTCGTCGAATTCGGCCCAGCAAGCCCGCCTGGTGGGCATCGCACCGTCACTGGCAGCAGGCTCCATCGCGCTGAATACTTCAGCCATGTATGCTGGTCAGGCCTTTGGAGCCGCCAGCGGCGGATGGCTCATTGCCGGGGGGCAGATGGCTCTGCTCAGCTGGGCCGGTCTGGCCGGACTGTTGCTTGCGATGGGCGTGAGTTGGTGGGCGAGCCGGCTGGCTGGCACCCATCGCGCCCTGTGACTGATCAGGTACGGGGTTTTTTGGGCGCGATGTCGCGTTCGGTCGCGGCATCAAACAGATCAAAATCAATGAGATTGCTGTCCAGCGGCCTCTCGTCCTCACGGCCACTGTTGATTGAATCCAGCGTAGGCTCCATCGACAGGCTTGTCGACACGACCTGAGGCAACTCTGCGCCGCCGATTTCCATGAACGCCGAGGTCAATGGCACAGGCTCCGACAGGTCAATGTCAAGGCCCAGCCGCGGCGACGGCCGCGGCAAGGAAATCTCGGGAAGCGGCGAATCGTCATCGTCGCCCAAGCCTTCGGAATCGCGCGTGGAGTCGCCGCGTCTTGCAAATTCAAGGGATGCCGACAAGGGTTGAATGGAGGTATTGGAAAAGCCCGAAGGCTGATGCCCGTCCATTCCCGGGGGCTGCGACAGCCCGGACATCTCGAAGTCCATGACGTTGCCGCCGCGCTCAACCACATCCTTGGCCATTGCATACAGAAGCAACAATTCCCGGTAAGCCTCCAGGCCAAACGCCTCGCCATCCCCACTGCCGGGCTTGCGGAAAATCGATTCCTCAATGATCTCGAGCACCTTTGGCGAAGGCCAAAGCGCCTCAATACGCGCAAGCGCGTTGTGGTAGGCCTCCAGCCCGCTGCTCTTGTCGCTGTAGCCTTCAAACACGGGGACCTGGGCGTTGAACACCTTGTTGAAGTCTTCGCGCAGCTGGTCGTATTCCTCGCGGCGGTTCAGCGAGTGATAGATCTTCAGAAGGTCCAGGTAGGCCAGCGCACTGGTTTCCACGTTGTCGCTGATATGGTTCTTCAGGACTTCAATGGCCTGCTCGTGCTGTCCCAGCGAGATGAAGAAATCCGCCTGTTGCTGGATGTCAAAAAGCTCTTCGGCATTGACGGCCCGGGCGCTGCCCGGAATGCTGGCAACGAAATCGCCATGGTCCATGCCCGAGACGGTCCTGGGCTCCACAGGTACCGGCGGGATCACCGGCCGGGCGGTCTTGAGCGTGGCAAACATGGACTCGTCCACATCCAGGTCCACGTCCAGCATCGACGTCGTGTCCTGGGTGCGGGACGATGGCGGCGGCCCTTTGCGCGGCGACTCCTGTGGCACCAGCGAATCCGGGCCGATCTGCTCCGGATCACCGCCAGCTGTTTCGCCCCGGCGCCACCAGTCCTGCTGGCTGAAAACTGTGTAGCGGGAGCGTTGCCACAGATAGCCGGCGCCTGCCAGCGCCATCGCCAGCAACACCGCCAGGGCATACACCAGCCCATTGGCATAGCGTTCGCTCTCGGCCTTTTGCAGCTGTGCGCGCAAGTCGTTCAGGCTGGCCTGGTTTTTGGCCGTCTGGTCACGCAGCCGCGCCACGTCGGCTTCCAGCGTCTGCATGCGCTGTGCATCACGCAGGATGTCCTGGGGCTGTGCATTGATGGCGCGCCACAGTGCGGCTGCCTGCGCACGCAGTTGGTCGTTTTCGGCCGGCGCCGTCAGCATCTGGCTGCTGGCGCGCAGGGTCGGATCGCGTTCGACCAGCAGGTCCAGCGGATCAAGCTTGAGCCGTGATTGCGCTGCCGGCTTGCGTACCACGGACGCCGCTTTGGCAACCGGCGCCGCTTTCGCGGCAGGCGCTGGTCTGGCCACCGCTTCAGCAGCCTGCGCAGCTGCGGGCCGTGCGGCCCGCCGTCGCACCGGCGCTGCGCCACCAGCCGTATCAAGGGCGGGTCCGGCGGGCGCTGAGGCGGCAGCAGCTCGCGCGGGTACAGAAGATGCTGCAGATGCCGGCGTGGCAGCCGCGGCGGAAGCGGCGGCGACAGCAGGTACGGCCGGTACGGCTTGCGCTGCAACAGGCACCGTGTCCGTCGCATAGTCGGCCAGCAGGACGTAGCGTCGCGTCACCTTCTGCGTGCAGCCCGCACGCACATACACGGTCACCACGGGTTCGTCGATCACCACCGAAGACCTTACCCGCAAAGTGGCATCCTGGGCCCCCGCCGCCGGTACGAACTGCACGGACACCCGACTTCCATCCACACGGGACTCACCATGAAACACGTCAGCATCAAAGCAGGCAGACGTGGCGTCCTCGGCGGCTTCCAGCCGCACCTGGACTGAAAGGTCCAGGGGACGGCCGATCAACGCAGCACCACGCGTGCGGCCCAGGGTCATGGCCGTGCTGCCCAGCGCAGCCAGCAACAAGACCCCCCCGGCAACGGTATGGCGCAACTTCAAATTTGGTTTCATGGACTGGGCCAATTTTGGCACAGGCATGCGAGGCACGGCGACTGCTGACCGCAGCAGTGATAAGCCTACGTGATAATCGCCGCCATGAACCTCACCTTCACCACCGTCGGCATCGTTGGCGCGGGCGCCATGGGCCGCGGCATTGCCCAGATCGCCGCGCAGGCCGGCAGCACCGTACTGCTTTTTGATACCCAGCCTGAAGCCGTAGCGCGGGGGCGCGACGCCGTGTTTTCCCAATGGGACAAGTTGCTGGACAAAGGCCGGCTGGATGCGGGCCAGGTGGATGCCTTCAAGTCCAGGGTGCAACCGGCAGCCTCGCTGGCCGACCTGGCGGCGTGCGACCTGGTCGTGGAAGCCATCGTCGAGCGCCTGGACATCAAGAAATCGCTGTTCGCCGAACTGGAAGCCCTGGTGTCGCCCACGGCCGTTCTGGCCACCAACACGTCATCTCTGTCGGTGACCAGCATTGCGGCGGGACTGCAGCATACGCGGCGGCTGGCGGGCTTTCACTTCTTCAATCCTGTGCCGCTCATGAAAGTGGTGGAAGTGATCGCGGGCCTGAAGACCGATCCTGCCGTGTGCGAACGCCTGACCGCGTATGCGCGCCAGATGGGCCACACCCCCGTGCAAGCCCTGGACACGCCCGGCTTCATCGTGAACCATGCCGGAAGGGGCTACAACACCGAGGCCCTGCGCATCGTCAGTGAAGGCGTGGCGGATTTCGCCACCATCGACCGCATCCTGAAAGACCAGGCGGGCTTTCGCCTGGGGCCGTTCGAGCTGATGGACCTGACCGGGCTGGACGTGTCGCAGCCGGTGATGGAGTCGGTCTACCGCCAGTACTACGATGAACCGCGCTATCGCCCGAGCGTCATCGGCGCCCAGCGGCTGGCTGGCGGCGTGCTGGGCCGCAAGACGTCGGACGGCTTTTACAGCTATGCAGACGGTACTGCGCAGGTACCCGCCGAGCCCGCCGTACCCCAGGTGGCTGACCTGCCCCCGGTGTGGGTTTCCACACGCGCCACGCGCCGCTCCGAGCTCTACCAGTTGCTCAAGGACCTGGGCGCAAAGATCGAGACCGGCCAGTCTCCTTCGGCCCAGGCGCTGACCCTGGTCGCGCCGCTGGGTTTCGACGTGACCACCGTGTCGGTGGTGGAACGGCTGGACCCGGCGCGCACCGTGGGCATCGACATGCTGATCGACGACAAGGCCACCAAACGCCGTGTGCTGGCAACCAACCCGGCGACCCGCTCTGACATGCGCGACGCCGCCCACGCGCTGTTCGCGCGCGACGGCAAGCCTGTGAGCGTGATCCGCGACAGCGGCGGCTTTGTCACCCAGCGCGTGCTGGCCACCATCGTCAACATCGCGTCCGACATCTGCCAGCAGCGCATCTGCACGCCCGCTGACCTGGAAACCGCGGTCACCCTGGGCCTGGGCTATCCGCTGGGCCCGCTGGCCATGGGCGACCGTTATGGGCCAGCCAATGTGCTGGAGGTGCTGTTCAACATGGGCACGGTGTACGGCGACCCCCGCTACCGTCCCAGCCCCTGGCTGCGCCGTCGCGGCGCCATCGGCCTGTCCCTGCTCCACGTAGAAGACTGACCCCACTGCCACCAGGATCCCATGACCGCAGAACTCAAAAGCACCAGCCATGGCCAGACCATGGTGTTGACCGTCAGCAACCCCGAATTCCGCAATGCGCTGGGTCCGGAGATCTATGCGGCCGGCATCGAGGCCCTGGGCGTGGCCGAAAGCAGTCCCGATGTGCGGTCGGTGGTCATAGCCGGTGAGGGCGCGACGTTCTGCGCGGGCGGCAACCTGAACCGGCTGCTGGGCAACCGTCAGCAGCCACCCGAGGTACAGGCCCAGAGCATTGAAGGCCTGCACACCTGGATTGAAGCCATACGCACCTTTCCCAAGCCGGTCATCGCCGCTGTTGAAGGTGCCGCAGCCGGTGCCGGCTTCTCGCTGGCGCTTGCCTGCGACCTGGTGGTGGCGGCAGACAACGCGGTGTTCGTCATGGCGTACAGCACCGTGGCCCTGTCGCCCGATGGTGGCGGCAGCTGGAGCCTGGCACAGGCCCTGCCACGCCATTTGGCCACTGAAATCCTGATGTGCGGTGAACGTATGGACGCCCGGCGGCTTCACGGCCTGGGCGTGGTCAACCGCCTGGCCGCCCCCGGTCAGGCCATGACCGAGGCGCTGGCCCTGGCCGGCGCACTGAACGCCCGTGCGCCCAATGCCCTGGCCAGCGCCAAGGAACTGCTCAATGACGCCCGCCAGACGCCGTTGAGCACCCACCTGGCCAACGAACGCGACCATTTCGTGCGGAACCTGCACCATGTGAACGGCGGCATCGGCATCACGGCGTTCCTGAACAAGCAGACACCGCGTTACGAATAGCGCGCGCAGCACCGATCACCCCGGTGGCCAGTCCCGGCCGGATCCGGTCACGCAACGCTCCCCACCGGCTGCATGGCCAGCGCCAGGCTGGGTGGGCCGCCGCAATGTGCTTCAGGTGACAACCCTGAGGCCGGACCGAGGTCCCGCACGCGACAATCATCCTGTCATCAGTCACGCAAAAGACAGACCATGGACGACCCCATTCTTACCATCGAAGAACGAGAAGCGATCAACACCGGTCGCTGGTTTTCTTCACTTTCACCCTCGCTGCGGCACGACATACTCCGATGCGCCTACGTCAAACGCTACAAGGACGGCGAGCTGATCGCCGCCCGCGGCGATGCGCCCGAGGAATGGATCGCCTGCGCCATGGGCGCGGTACGGGTGAGCTCCACGTCCATTTCGGGCAAGCAGGTCACACTGACCTACGTGGAGCCGGGCATCTGGTTCGGCGACGTGGCGATCTTCGATGGCGACAGGCGCACCCACGATGCCTACGCACATGGCGACACCACCATCCTGTGCGTGGCCCGTGGCGACCTGCGCAAGATCCTCAGCCAGCATGTGGAACTGTACGAGGCCATGCTGCGCCTGCACGCCCGGCGCATACGCCAGCTGTTCGGGCTGGTGGAAGACCTCAACACCCTGCCGTTGCGCGCCCGGCTCGCCAAGCAGCTGATGCACCTCGTGCGCAGCTACGGCGTGCCATCGCTGTCCGATGGGCGCGAGGTCCGCATCGGCCTGCAACTGGCACAGGAAGAGCTGGCGCAGCTGCTGGGCGCATCCCGCCAGCGCGTGAACCAGGAACTCAAGGCCATGGAGCGCGAAAACGTGATCCGCATCGAGCCGGGCGGTCTGGTTGTGCGCAACCGCGACGCGCTGATGCGCATCATTGAAACCGACACCTGACCCAACGCCCCACATCACTCCCACATGAGCGACTTCGAACACTTCACCGGCACCCGTCCCGTCACCGACAAGCATGCGTTCGATGTCGCAGCGCTGTCGGCCTGGCTGGACACGCATCTGGAAGGCTTTCAGGGACCATTGACGGTCGAACTTTTCAAGGGCGGCCAGTCCAACCCCACCTACAAGCTGGTCACCCCCACACGCAGCTATGTCATGCGCGCCAAGCCCGGGCCGGTCGCCAAGCTGCTGCCCTCGGCTCATGCCATCGAGCGGGAGTTTGCCGTCATGCGTGGCCTGCACGGTACCGATGTACCCGTGCCACAGATGTATTGCCTGTGCGAGGACGAGGCGGTGATCGGCCGCGCCTTCTACATCATGGAGTTCATGCAGGGCCGCGTGCTCTGGAACCAGTCCCTTCCCGACATGTCCAACGCCGAGCGCGGCGCGATCTACAACGAGATGAACCGGGTCATCTCGGCGCTTCACACGGTCAAGTTCGCCGAACGGGGCCTGAGCGGCTATGGCAAGCCCGGCAACTATTTCGAGCGCCAGATCGGACGGTGGAGCAAGCAGTACGTTGCATCCATCACGCAGCCCATTGCCGAAATGGATGAACTGATGGCGTGGCTTCCGGTGAACATCCCGGCTGATGCGCGCGACGAAAGCCGCGTCTCCATCGTGCATGGCGACTACCGGCTTGACAACCTGATGTTCCACGCCACCGAGCCACGCGTGATCGCGGTGCTGGACTGGGAGCTGTCCACGCTGGGCCACCCGCTGGCCGATTTCAGCTACCACTGCATGGCATGGCACATTCCGCCGGGGTCATTCCGTGGCATCGGCGGTCTGGACGTCGCCAGCCTGGGCATTCCTACCGAGGACGAATACATCCGCCTGTATTGCGAACGCACGGGCCTGGCAACGCCCCAGGCACTGCGGGCCGACTGGAACTTCTACATGGCCTACAACCTGTTCCGTCTGGCGGCGATCCTCCAGGGCATTGCCAAGCGCGTGGAAGCCGGCACGGCCTCCAGCGCGCAAGCCGCCAGCTCAGGTGCAGGCGCGCGTGGCCTGGCTGAAATGGCCTGGAAGTTTGCCCGCCAGGCCTGACAACACAAGATTCCAACGGAGAACCACATGGACTTTGACTACTCGCCCAAAACCAAGGACCTTCAGGCCCGCCTGCTGAAGTTCATGGACGACCACATTTACCCGAACGAAAAGGCCTACAAGGACGAGCTCGCGGCCAACACCGCCGCCGGCAAGCGCTGGAGCGCGCTGCAGACCATCGAAAACCTCAAGCCCAAGGCCCAGGCGGCCGGGCTATGGAACCTGTTCCTGCCGGTGGACAGCGCGCAGGCGTCGGGCTATTCCGGCGCCGGCCTGACCAACCAGGAATACGCGCCCCTGGCCGAGATCATGGGCCGCGTGGTCTGGGCGTCAGAAGTCTTCAACTGCTCGGCACCGGACACCGGCAATATGGAAACCATCGCCCGCTATGGCGACGAAGCCAACAAGGCACGCTGGCTCAAGCCACTGCTGGAGGGCAAGATCCGCTCGGCATTTGCCATGACCGAACCCGAAGTGGCCTCCAGCGACGCCACCAACATCGCCACACGCATCGAACGCCAGGGCGACGAATACGTGATCAACGGCCACAAGTGGTGGATCTCGGGCGCCGCCGATCCGCGATGCGCCGTGTACATCACCATGGGCAAGACCGACCCGGAAGCGCCGCGCCATTCGCAGCAGAGCATGGTGCTCGTGCCGGCGGACGCCAAGGGCATCCGCATCGTGCGTCCGCTCAATGTGATGGGGTATGACGATGCACCGCACGGCCATGTGGAGATGTACTTTGAAAACGTGCGCGTGCCAGTCAGCAACATCCTGCTGGGCGAAGGCCGCGGTTTTGAAATTGCCCAGGGCCGCCTAGGCCCGGGCCGCATCCATCACTGCATGCGCCTGATCGGCCAGGCCGAACGCGCGCTTGAATTCATGTGCAAGCGGGCCTCTTCGCGCACCGCCTTTGGCAAGACGGTGGCACAGCAGACAGTGACGCAGGAGCGCATTGCAGAGGCCCGCTGCCGCATCGACATGGCACGCCTGCTCACACTCAAGGCCGCCTGGATGATGGACGTGGCCGGCAACAAGGTGGCCCGCACTGAAATTGCCATGATCAAGGTGGTCGCCCCCAGCATGGCCTGCCAGGTGATCGACTGGGCCATGCAGGTGCATGGCGGCGGCGGCATGAGCGATGATTTCCCGCTGGCCTATGGCTATGCGCACGCCCGTACCCTGCGCTTTGCTGACGGCCCGGACGAAGTCCACCGCAACGCCATTGCCAAATGGGAACTGGGCAAGTACGGCAGCTACGGCCGCGATGCTGACGTGCCGGTCACTCGCGGCAGTTAAAAAGCCCCCACGCCTGTCACTGCGTGTTCTGCGCTGCCCCCAAATGGGGGCCGCAGTCGCCTTGGGTCGGCCCGGCGCCGACTGGTAACGGGTGACTGATTACAGGGCGATGTCGGTGGAAAGCCCGCCCAGCGCGGACTCGCAGGCGCTGGTGAAAATGGCAGCGGCGTGCTGCAGCGTAGGCATCTCGGGCGGGTTGTATTCCATGCGCAGGTAGGCCTTGCCTCGCAGCAGCATCAACATGAAAGGCACTTCGGGCAAAGGCCCGGGCTGTGGCCAGCCCATGAGCAGGTCCGCCAGGCCGGCGTCCATGAATGCCAGCGCATTCTCCCGCTGGTCGGCCATGATGGCATAGCGCGCCCAGAACGGCCGCGGCAGGCTGTCCCAACCCACCTCTTCATACATGGACAGCCACCTCATTTCCTCAGGCAGATTGGGATCGGCCGTGGTCTGCAGGCTGTCCGTGTAGATGGAGTAGGCTTTTTTCTCCAGTGCCTCCTTCAGGGGACGGTTCATCACCAGCACGGCGGCGTCTTCGTTGATGCCCAGTTCGGCGCGGGCACGCAGCTCTTCGCCCCGGATGAAATTGCGTGAAGGCCGGCCCAGCTCCATTCGCCAGGGTTTGCCGCTGACCTTGCCAGTCAGTGAAAAACCTTTACCAGCCTCCATGCCGGTAAAACCGAAACCCTGCGTACCGGCCCATTCGGACACCTGCGTACTGGCCATCTGCGAACTGGGCGCAAAGCCGTCCTTGGTGTCCCTGGAAAATGCCTTCTTGAGCCGGTCAAACATGTTGCGCTTGTTTCCCCTAAAACTGCATTATTGGAGCAAACCGGCCAAAGCGTTTGTCGCTGCGGGCCATTCCGGCGCAGTGTGTATCAAACGTACACAAATTTCACGCCAGCCGGCCCATAGGCGGCTGGTGTTACGCAAAGTCCCCAACGTAAAGTTCCAATTTCCCTAAAGCTGCCGAACGGGCGGCCGAAATCATGGCATCAGTCCAAATACCGTAGGAGCCATGCCATGACAACAGCCGCCTCGAAAGCTTCGACCTCTTCCCGCACCCCGGTTGCCGGCAACTACGGCGGATTTCGCCTGGGTGAACTGCAGCTGGCCGTGCCGATGAACGCCCTGCGGGAAATCGTGCCCTGCGACACCCTGGTCCCGCTTCGCGGCATGCCAGCCTGCGTGGCTGGAGGCCTGCCGCGCGGCAACGCCGTGGTGCCGGTGCTGGATCTGCGCAGCGCCATGGGACAGCCGCTGGGCCACGCGACGGCTGCCACGGTGCTGCTGGTCGCGCACGAAGGTGCCTTGCTTGGTTTGCTGGCGCATGACGTCACGGGTGTTCTGTCGGGCGCAGCTGTGAAGGCAGATCCGGCAACGGCCGCAGCCCGTCATGCCAGCCCCCTCATCAATGGTCACCTGCCCCTGGCGGACGGCCGTAACCTGCGCATCCTGTCACTGTCTGCCGTGGCGGCGCTGCCGCGGCCTGTGGCCGTACGCAAGCCGGTGGCGCGCCAGCGGAGCATGCCCGCCTGGCTGACTGCATTGGCAAGGATCTGGCATCGCCGGTCGGGTGCACCGTCCTGGAGCGTCCACTCTGCCCAGATGTCGCGCATGTGGGATACCGTGGTGCCAGGCGCCCGCGGCTGAAGGTTTACCGCAGGCCAGCCTGGTACTTGCGCAGGATGGCTGCGCGATGGCGTTCAACGTCCTCCAGCGGGCCGGCACCCGCCTGCGGCGGGGACTGGACCAGCGGCACCGCAGGGGCACTGCTTTCGCGCGGGCCCATGATCATCCTTTCCAGGTACGCCCCCTGCTCACGCAGCTGTTCGCTGGTGCTGCGCCGCGCCATGTCGATAACCGAGCGCGCATAGGCCTGATCATGCAGAAGGTTCATGACATTGATGCTGCAACCGAATTCATGACGCACACGCACCACCATGCGCATGCCCAGGCTGATGACATCCGAGTTGGAGATGGCGACGCTCATGATGTTCTCCTTGCGCGACGAATCAGGACGCCAGGCTTTCGCCGTGTTGCGACAGGTCCAGGCCCACGTGCTCGTCACGCGGATTGACGCGCAAGCCGGCAGCGAAGTCGAGCGCCTTCAGGATTCCCCAGGTCATGAGGCCGCTATAGGCCATGACCGCCGCCGCCCCCAATGCATTGGTGGCCACATCGGCCGTGACCGGCGCGATACCCGGCAAGGCAAACACAGGCGTCAGCAGGGTGCCGATCACACCGCCTATACCGTGCAGCGCGAATACATCCAGTGAGTCGTCTATGCGGGTGAAGTGCTTGAAGGTGGTCACGACGCCAAAACACACCACCCCGGCGACGGCGCCTATGGCCAACGAGCCCCCCACCCCCACATACCCCGAGGCCGGAGTGACCGCGATCAGGCCGGCGATGGCGCCAGTTGCCATTCCGAGAACGCTCATCTGCTGACGCCGGAACATCTCAGCCACGCCCCAGCACAAGGCACCGGCTCCGGCAGCCAGTTGCGTGGCCAGCAACGCCCCGGCGGCGCGGGCGCTGGCCTCGTAGGATGAACCGGCGTTGAAGCCAAACCACCCCGCCCACAGCAAACCGGCTCCCAGAACAGTCAGCGACAGGTTGTGCGGCACCATGGGCTGCTTGCCGAAACCCTGGCGCGGGCCGACCGCTATGGCCGCCGCCAGGCCGGCAGCGCCGGCCTGAATGTGCACAACCGTGCCACCCGCAAAATCCATGTGGCCCATGGCTGCCAGCCAGCCGTTGGGGTGCCAGACCCAATGGGCCACCGGAGCGTAGACCAGCACCAGCCAGATGGCGCCAAACACCATGCTCGCACCAATGCGAAGCCGCTCGGCTGTCGCGCCCAGGATGATCGCAAACGTGATGATCGCAAACGCCATCTGGTAGAGGAAGAAAACCGCCTCGGGAATTGTCGGCGCGAGCGGATGGATGGCGATCCTGGCGCCGCCAATCAGGCCATCAGCGAGAACGCGACGCAGATCACCAATCCATGCATTGCCGGGTGTGAATGCCAGCGAATACCCGACCAGCGCCCACATGACCGTGATAACGCCGATACCGGCGATGGTCTGGGCCATGATCGACAGCGTATTGCGCGTGCGCAGCATGCCGCTGTAGAACAGCATGATCCCGGGCATGGTCATCAACAGCACCAGCACCGTGGACACCAGCATCCACGCGGTGTTGGCGCCGTCCAGCGCGGTCACGGCAGGTGCAGCCGCAGCCGCCATCGCTGGACCACCGGCAGCCAAGGCAAGTGCCACACCTGCCCACCTGAAGAAATATTCCTTTGGTACACACATCATGCGTCTCCTTGTTAAATATGAAACCAAGTGTATTAATTGGCCCCAGGGATTCAAGAAGCTCAGACGCAGGTATAGGTGCGCGATCTGCAGCGCAGATCAGCAGACAAGTGAAAGGGGGGATTGGGGGGTTGGCCTGCCCGGAGGGAATCGAACCCCCGACCCACAGCTTAGAAGGCTGTTGCTCTATCCAACTGAGCTACGGGCAGTGGGAGGGAAAAAGTGGTCGGAGCGATAGGATTCGAACCTACGACCCTCTGGTCCCAAACCAGATGCGCTACCAGACTGCGCTACGCTCCGAAGCCCACCATTCTATCGTCTCGCATGCAACCGCCCACCGATACAGATCGCCGATCCGTCCTGACCAGCGGGATTGCCACCGTGCTGGCCCTGCTTTCGGGCGGTTGCGCGACGTCCACTGCGCCAACCAGCTCGGTGGACATGCCCGGCTTTTCACCTGTACCGCCCTCGGCCAGCGATACCCTGGTGGTGCCCGACGGCTACGAAGCACAATTGCTTTACAAATGGGGGGACCCGACCGGGATGGAAGGCACCCTGCCGCCCTGGCGGCCCGACGCGTCCACCACCGCCGACGACCAGGCCCTGCAGGCCGGCATGCATCACGACGGCATGCATTTCTTTCCCCTGTCCGGCGACGGCCGCCGGGGCTTGCTGGTGCTGAACCACGAATACACCGATGAAAGCCTGTTGCACGCCGACGGCGGGCGCGGCGCCAATTCCCTGGCTCGGGTGCGCAAATCGCAACATGCCATGGGCGTGTCGGTGATCGAGGTCGCAGCCGGGCCTGCCGGATGGCGGCAGGTATTACCCTCGCGCTACGCCCGGCGTATCCACGGCAACACGCCCATTCGCCTGGCCGGACCGGCCGCCGGCGCTCCGGCCGTTCGCACTGCACTGAACCCGGCCGGTGACTTGGTGCTGGGTACTTTTGCCAACTGCGCGATGGGTGTCACACCCTGGGGCACCTACCTGACCTGCGAGGAGAATTTTCACGGCTATTTCGGTGGGCAGGGCAAGGCTGGCGCCGACCTGCCGGCCAGCCTGCGGCGCTACGGTGTTGCGCCTGGCGGCCAATGGGTGGACTGGTGGCAGCACGACGAGCGATTTGACGTCACCCGCCACCCCCATGAAGCCAACCGTTTCGGATGGGTGGTGGAAATCGACCCGATGGACCCGACGGCTACCCCTGTCAAGCGCACGGCATTGGGCCGCAAGCGCCAGGAGAGCGCCACCTGCACGCTCACGCGTGATGGCCGTGTGGCCGTGTACATGGGCGATGACGGCCGGTTCGAATACATCTACAAGTTCGTCAGCCGGGACCGGGTGCGTCCGGGAGGCTACGCAGCCAATCGCGATCTGCTGGACCACGGCACGCTGTACGCCGCCCGTTTTGATGGCGACGGTCGCGGGCAATGGCTGGCCCTGCTGCCGGGTACGCCGGGTCTGGCCACCCACGCAGATGTGGTCATCAATGCACGCGGTGCCGCTGATGCTGCGGGAGCAACCCCGATGGACCGGCCCGAATGGATTGCTGTGCACCCGGCCAGCGGCGAGGTTTTCGTCACGCTGACCAACAACACCCAGCGTGGCACTCCCGGGAGGCCCGGCGTTGACGCAGCCAATCCGCGCGCCGCCAATGGCAGCGGCCACATCATCCGGTGGCGCGAAGCCGGTGCCGATGCCGCTGCAACTTCTTTCGACTGGGACCTGTTTGCACTGGCCGGCGATCCCGCAGTGCCGGGCAGCGCCACCCGCTACCCTTCCCAACGGGCCGATGCCTTTGGCTCACCCGACGGCCTGCACTTTGACAGCGGCGGCCTGCTGTGGATCCAGACAGACATGTCGGGCCAACTCATGCACAAGGGCGCGCTCGCGCGGCTTGGCAACAACCAGATGCTTTGCGCCAACATCGCCACGGGCCAGATCAGGCGCTTCCTGACAGGGCCGCGTGGCTGTGAAATCACGGGCTGCGTCGTCACGCCAGACCGGCGCACTCTGTTCGTGAATATCCAGCACCCGGGCGAAACCAGTGACGATGGCGGAACCAGCGGTCACTGGCCGGACGGCGGCAACTCGCGTCCGAGATCAGCCGTTGTCGCCGTGCGCCGCACAGATGGCGGTATGGTGGGCACATGAGCCCGCTTCGGTCTTGCGCACGAAAGGCGGGCTGCATCCTGGCCTGGCTGATGGCTGTCGCCACGGTGCAAGCGCAGGCGCTCAACCCGGCGTGGGACGGCGAATGGACCGCCACCGAAACCACACAAGGCAAGCCCGACAGCAGCCTTCGCATTGAACGCAAAGGCATCTCCACGCAACTGGTGCAGTCAGGCCAGACCTGCCGGCTGGTGTATGACGGCATGACGCAGACTGCTGCACTGGCGCGCCGAATCCAGGCCTTGCAGGACTGGCAGCTGGCACCACAGCACTGGCCCGTCGGTACCCAGCCTGCGCACCTGCTGGGTTTGCGGCGCGGGCACGAGCTTGAGCACCGCGCGCGTCACGATG
>CAZUJD010000021.1:0-18446 GCA_964620025.1 uncultured Ramlibacter sp.
AAGGTCGCACCGGCCCTGGCCGCCGGCTGCCCGGTGGTCATCAAACCGGCGGAACTCACACCGCTGACCGCACTGGCAGCCGCCGAGCTGGCCATGCGCGCAGGCATTCCCCCCGGGGTGCTGAACCTGCTGACCGCTGACGGCGCCAACAGCATCGCCATCGGCAAGGTGTTCTGCGCCAGCGACGTGGTGCGCCACATCAGCTTCACCGGCAGCACCGAGGTCGGCCGAATCCTCATGGCCCAGAGCGCACCCACAGTCAAGAAACTGGCCCTGGAGCTGGGCGGCAATGCGCCCTTCATCGTTTTTGACGACGCCGACATCGACAGCGCTGTCGAAGGCGCCATGGCCAGCAAATACCGCAATGCCGGCCAGACCTGCGTGTGCGCCAACCGCATCTATGTGCAGGACGGTGTGTACGACGCCTTCGTCGAGAAATTCGCCGCCCGGGTCAGGTCCCTGAAAGTAGGCAACGGATTTGAAGACGGCGTGGTGCAGGGCCCGCTGATCGAGGATGCTGCCGTGCAGAAGGTGCAGCGCCATGTGGCCGATGCCCTGGGCAAGGGCGGCCGGTTGCTGGCCGGCGGCAAGAAGCTGCACGGCCAGTTCTTCGAGCCGACCGTGATTGCTGACGCCACGGCCGACATGCTGTGCGCGCGTGAGGAAACCTTTGGCCCGTTTGCACCGGTCTTCCGGTTCCACACCGAACAGGAAGCCATTGACGCGGCCAACAACACCGAGTTCGGCCTGGCCAGCTACTTCTACAGCCGCGACGTGGGCCGCATCTTCCGCGTGAGCGAAGCGCTTGAGTACGGCATGGTCGGCATCAACGTGGGCATCATCGCCACCGAACACGTGCCGTTTGGCGGCGTCAAGCAAAGCGGACTCGGCCGTGAAGGCTCCAGCCACGGCATGGATGAATACGTGGAGATGAAGTACCTGTGCATGGGTGACATCCTGAAGTAGCCCGGGCGAGCCACTCAGACACGACACGCGGCAGACAGCTAACTGCTGTGGCTGGATGAGCTGTTGCTGCGCGAATGACCCGTGCTGTGGCCGCTGTTGCTGTTGCGCGGGCGCGATTCATTCACCAGCGCAATGCGCTTGGGCGGGGTCAGCGCGTGGCAGGCTTCTTCGAGCGCCCCCATCAGTGACTTGAGTCCGCCGGGCGACAGCCAGCGCTGCGTGCAGGCGATGCGCAGGTCAAATTCCGTCACCAGGCCGATGGCATCCGACAGGCGTGCGCAATGGGCCAGCACCTGCGTCGCAACCGCCAGCACATCGGCGCCGCGGGCGTCCCCCATGCCGATACAGGCAAAACGGGTCTTGCTGATCCGGGCGATCGACCAGGAGTCGCCCAGCACCCCTTGCAGGCAGGCGGCAAACCGCACCACCACGCGCTCGGTCAGCACAAAGCCATGATCCTGCGCGCTTTGCTCCAGTCCCGGCAGCAGGAACAGCATGACCGGCGTCTGCCGCTCGCCAGCGCCCTGTCGCAGCAGGGCCTCGTCATAGGCCAGCTGGAAGCCCTGATAGGACAGCAGTGCCGTCAGAGGGTCACGATTGGCCGTCACGGCTGCGCGGCCCAGCACGTCGCGGCCATAGCGTTCGCGCAGGAACAGCGCCTGGTAGAACACCAGCATGCTGGCAAACAGCAACACGCCCACCGCGGCTGCGCGGACATCCAGCCCTGCGACGAAATCGAACGGCATGTACACGATGGCCACCGCCAGCGCATAGCAACCCAGCGCGGCCATGATCCAGCGCACATAGCGCCCACCGCGCAGCGCGCTCAAGCCGCACATGACCATGCTGCCAGCCAGTGTTGCCAGCGAGATCACCGCCGCCGCCGGCAGGCGCCAGCCCCCAGGCAACCACAGGGCTTGCACCACCGCATAAATCAGCACCAGGACGGGCACTGCCCACTTGGCTTGACGCTCCACACGTGTCAGGTAGCGTTGATCCAGCGCCTCTGCCGTCAGCGTGAACATCAACGCCGACATCATCACGCCAGTGAACTGCTTGCTGGCGTCATTGAAGGCGGGCCATTCCGGCGTGAGCCACACAGCCATGTAGCCATTGAGGCTGACCACGGTGATGAACACCCAACTGGCCACGCCGGCCAGCAATACACTGGCGCGCCGGCGCTGCACGGCCGCCCCCAGCAGTGTCATCACGACCACCATCAGTCCCAGGCCCATGTTCATGCCTGACACGTTGGACTGGCGCAGCTGGGTTTCACGGTAGGCCGCATCGGCAGTCAGCCAGACCGGTGCACGCGAAGCTGCATCGTTGTCGATCACCACCATCAGGTGAACTGGCGCCAAGCCCACGTTGACGACAAAGGCGGGATTCTGGCTGATGAAGGGCCAGCGCGACAGTGCCACCCGGTCCCCTGCCACGGCGCCCGACCATGCGCCGCCCGCCGGGCGCTGCCAGACCTGCACCTGGTCAAACCAGGCGGTCGGTACATGGACCATGTAAGTGCCGGGCGCTGCACTGCCCTGCAGCACGACGCGCCCCACCAGTCGTGTGCCTGGCTGGCTCTGCCATCGCGCGGCCGGCTCGAGTACGGGCAGGCCGGGGTCGCCCTCCCAGGCTTGATCCGGGTCGAACGGGACAGGTCCGGCAGGCATGGGCAACTGCTGCGCCGCCATGTGGAAAGTGAGATTGGTTCGCGGCACGTCCTCCGCCAGCCGGAGTTCGGGTGGCGTGGCAGCCCCCGCCAGCGAAGCCACCATGCCCAGAAGGCCGGCCAGGACGAGCCGGAAAAAGGCGGCAACAAAACCACCCTGTGCAACGGACATGAAAATTTCGAGCCTCACCCTCTGGAACAAGAGGCCTGAGCGTACCAAAGCTGACGCACATCGCCAAACAGGCCGGCGGCGGCCGCGCCGGCGACGTCCCTGTCAACGGGCCGGTTGCAGGACGCCGCGCAACCAGGTGTTGATGATGGTTTCATCTCCAGGCCAGTTCTCCATGGCCACGGCGGTCAGCTGCGCCTGGATGCACAACCAGCGTCCGCCTTCATGGATGTAGGTGTCGGTGTAGGTCGTCATGCCAGTCACCGCGTTGCCTTCGATCACACGCACATATTTGTTGGTGGAACGCACCAGCGCCACATCACCAAACAGCCCAATGTCTTCGTCACGCACGTCCCAGTAAATGATGACGTCGGGGTCAAAGCCACGGGCCCAGTCGCGCAGGTAGTCATCCCGATTCTGGCGCTGCCCCTTGGGACTGATGCACGTGAAGCGCGGGTGTGTGATGTCGCTGTGCGAGGGCACGTCGTTGGTGACGAAATTGCGGATGAAGCGGGCGTTCAGCGCGCGCAGGTCTTCCAGGTCTTGCTGGGGGATGCGGTGGGCCATGGATGTCTCCTGTTTCCGGGAAACCACAGGTTTGCAGAGCCGGCTGCCAGAACCTGTCACCAGCACCTGGCCTGCCGGCCAGCAAAAAAGCCGCTGGATCAGCGGCTTTTTTGCAGATGCGTGGAGCGGGCGATGGGAATCGAACCCACGTCTTGAGCTTGGGAAGCTCAGGTCCTGCCATTGAACGACGCCCGCAGTGGCGCTGATTCTAAGGGCTTTCCGCTCGAAGGCAGCCCCATGGCGGCTGGCACCGTTCCTGCTATGCGCCATGCAGGCACATGCCTGCAAACAAAAACCTGGAGCCACCCCATGAAACGTCGTGATCTTCTGGCCGCCGGCGCGGCAGCCCTGTCAGCCCCCTGGGTCCATGCGCAAGGCGCCTGGCCTTCGCGTCAGCCGATCAAGCTGTACGTGCAGTACCCACCGGGAGGACTGGTGGACACAGTGGCACGCCTCATGGCACCGCATCTGGGACAGGCACTGGGCCAGTCCGTCGTGGTGGACAACAAGCCTGGCGCTGGTGGGCTGATCGGTACTGAATTTGTCTCGCGCCAGCCGGCTGACGGCTATTCACTGCTGGTCAGCCATGCCTCGGTGCACATCTATGCCACGGCCACCCGCAAGACCATGCCGTTCGACCCGGTGAATGACTTCACCCACATGGGGCTGCTGGTCGAAGCGCCCATGCTGCTGCTGGTGCGTCCGCAGTCGCCCTACCAGACCCTGGCCCAGTACGTCGCGGCAGCCAAGACCAAGCCGGTGCGGTACGGCACCTCCGGTATCGGATCTGCCAACCACCTGTATGGCGAGTTGCTCAAGATCGAAGGGCCTGCGCCCGAGCACGACCATGTGCCCTACCAGGGCAGCGCCCCCGCCATGCAGGACCTGTACGGCGGACAGATCGACAGCGTGTTCGACCCCGTCACCACCAACGTCGCGCAGCTCAAGGGCGGCACCGTGCGGGCGCTGGCGGTCTCCACTGCCTCCCGCCTGCCGGCACTGCCGAACATTCCGACGTTTGCCGAGCTGGGCTATCCGTCGCTCACGGGCTCGCAGTGGCTGGGCCTGTCGGCACCCAAGGGTCTGCCTGCACCCATCGCCCAGAAGATCACCGCGCTCATCCCCGAGATCCTGGCCAAGCCCGACATCGTGTCGCGGCTGGACGAACTGCAGACCTTTGCGCGCAAGACACCCGTGGTGGGTGATGAATTCGTGGGTCTGATCAAGTCCCAGATCTCGTCGTGGACCGCCGTGGCCAAGCGCGCCAGGGTCGAGGTCATCACCTGACCCGAAGCAGTGCACCGCGCCGCACTGCTGCGGGGCGGCAGCGTGGGCGCTGCCGCCGGCATGGTGCGTTCTGCCCGAAAATGGCCGTCAAAGGCAGATTGCATGACCGAAGTTGATTTCCAGTCCATCACCAGTTACCAGCGCTACAAGCTCATGGCCAGCCTGATCGTGCCCCGGCCGATCGCGCTGGCAACCACGCTGGGGCGCAATGGCGTGGCCAATGCCGCGCCTTTTTCCATGTTCAACATGATCGGCGAGGACCCACCCATCCTGATGCTCAGCATCAACCGCCTGCAGGACGGGCGTTTGAAAGACACGGCGGCCAACATCCTGGACAACGGCGAGTTTGTCGTGCACATCCCCGACGAATCCATGGCCGACAGGATGCACGCCTGTGGCGCGTCCTTTCCGTCAGACGTCAGCGAGCTGGCCCAGGTGGGGCTCACACCGGTGGCGTCGCACGCCGTCAAGCCGCCGCGCATCCAGGAAGCGCCCGTTGCTTTTGAATGCGTGCTGCATGAAAAACTGGAGACCCCCAGCCGCTATGTCTTCATCGGCCGCATCCAGTGGCTGGCCGCGCGTGAGGGACTGATCGACACCCAGGCCTGGCGCGTGAACCTGCGTGACTTCCATCCGGTGGGCCGCTTCGGCGCCAGCTTCTACACACGCACCAACGAACGCTTCTCCATGGCCGACGCACCGGGCGACGTGGCATCCAGCTCGACCCCCATCGACCAGATGTGAGCCAAAGTACTCACGCTTGCGGCACGCCGCCGCACGCTATGCTCCACGGGTGAAAATTTTCTACGGCTGGCGCATCGTCGGCGCCGGGCTCGGCCTGCAGTTCCTGTATGCCGGCCTGTTCATGCAGGCCTTTGGCGCCTATGTCGCCGTGCTCTCCGAAGAGCGCGGCTGGAGCAAGACCACACTGTCGGGTGCAGCGGCGCTGCAGTCCATTGAAGGCGCCTTGCTGGGCCCGGCCATGGGCTGGCTGGTGGACCGGTTTGGCGCGCGCGCGCTCATCCACATCGGTGTGGTGCTGATGGGCCTGGGCTTTCTGGCGCTCAGCCAGATCGACAGCGTGGGCGGTTTTTACGGCGCCATCATCCTGATCGCCCTGGGCACCACCTGTGCGGGTTACTTTCCGCTGACCATCACCGTGGTGCACTGGTTTCAGCGGCTGCGCGCGCGGGCGCTGTCGCTCATGGGCCTGGGCCTGGCCATCGGCGGACTGGCCGTGCCTGCCGTGGGCTGGATGATGCAGACCTACGGCTGGCGCAACGCGGCCATTGCCTCGGGCATCCTCATGCTGGCTGGCGGCCTGCCGCTGGCGCGCATGATCCGCCGCCATCCCGGCGAGGTGGGAGAACAGGTGGACGGCGACCCCGCACCAGTGCCGTCGGCCGCCGCCGCGGCGCAGGCAACACACAGCGCCATGCCGGTTCAGCGGCAGTTCACCGCCCGCGAAGCGGTACGTACCCAGGCATTCTGGTTCCTGGCGCTGGGCCACGGTCTGGCGCTGCTCACAGTCACGGCCGTGAACGTACATGCCATCTCGCACATGAAAGAGGGCCTGGGCTACACACTGGCCCAGGCCTCACTGGTCATCATGCTCATGACGGTGGCGCAGGCCGGCGGCCTGCTGCTGGGCGCTCTGGTGGGCGACAGGTGGGAGAAGCGCCACATGGCCGCCGCCTGCATGGTGGCGCACATGCTGGGCCTGCTGATGCTGACCTACGCCGTGCATCCGGTCATGCTGGGTGCCTTCGCGGTGCTGCATGGCGTGGCCTGGGGTCTGCGCGGCCCGTTCATGCAGGCCATGCGGGCCGACTACTTCGGGTTGCAGGCGATCGGCATGATCATGGGTCTGTCGGCCTTTGTCATTGCCATCGGCCAGGTGCTGGGGCCCATGGTGGCGGGCATGTTTGCCGATGCCACAGGCAACTACCGGCTGGGCTTCACGCTGCTGGCGCTGGTGGCCGGATCGGGCTCACTGCTGTTTCTGCTGGCCAGAAAACCGGTCTGAGTCAGGTCAGTGAAAGTCCCGGCTGCGGCTGCCCTGCTGCGCTAAACGGCCCAGCAAGGGCGTCAGGTCCACCAGCCGCGCAGCCACCAGGTGACAGACCTTGCCGCCACTGTCCACGTCGCGTTGCCAGGTGCCACGCACGGCCAGCAGGCGTGAGCGCAGCAGCGCGTCGCGCTGCGCCTCACGCACGCTCTTCCACACGATCACGTTCACTGGTCCGGTTTCATCTTCCAGGGTGACAAACATCGTGCCTTTGGCAGTCTGCGGCTGCTGGCGTACGGTGACGATGCCGCAGGCCGACACCGTGCGTCCATGCGGCAGCGCCGCCAGTTGTGCAGCGTTGAGGATGCCATGCCGACCGAGCCGTTCGCGCAGCAGCGCCAGCGGGTGGCGGCGCAGCGTGAGACCCAGCGACGCGTAATCAAACACGATCTCTTCACCTTCTGGCGCCGCGTCGAGTTGCAGGGCGGCTTCGTTCACAGGTGCACCGCGCAGCAAGGCCGGCGCGCGGTGACGGGCCGCCGCATCCCACACCTGCTGGCGACGGTGGCCCGACAGGGATTTCAGCGCGTCACCCGAAGCCAATGCATTCAGGTCGCGCACGTCCAGCCGGGCGCGCAGGGACAGGTTTTCGGTGCTGGTCAATGGAGCTTCGTGACGTACCGCCTCAATGCGCCTGCCCGCGGCTTCGCTCAAGCCGCCGACCAGTCGCAGCCCCAGACGCACAGCGGGTCGGGATGAAATGGAGCTGGAATCCGGCTCCAGTCGGGAGTCCCAGTCACTGTGCGACACGTCGGGCGGCAGCACCTGCACGCCGTGTCGCACGGCATCCTGGATGAGCTGGGACGGGTTGTAAAACCCCATGGGCTGGGAATTGAGCATGGCCGCCAGGAAGCACTCGGGCTCGTGGCATTTGAGCCAGCTGCTTTCATAGGCCAGCAGCGCAAAGCTGTAGGCATGGCTTTCAGGAAAACCGTAGTCGGCAAAGCCCTTGACCTGTTCGAAGATGCGTTCGGCAAAACCCGGGGCGTAACCGTTGGCCAGCATGCCGCCGACCAGCCGCTCACGCCAGACAGTCATGTTGCCGGTTCGCTTCCAGGCGGCCATGGCACGGCGCAGGCCGTCGGCCTGGGCTCCGGTGAAACCGGCCGCCACCATGGAGATTTCCATCACCTGTTCCTGGAAGATCGGTATGCCCAGGGTTCGCTGCAGTGCGTCCTTGAGGCGGGGCGGCTTGTCCACGGGCTCAAAGCGGGACCGCTCGTACACGATGGCTTCACCCCGCCCTGCCCGTTCGCGCGCCTTCAGGTAGGGGTGCACCATGCCGCCTGAGATCGGCCCCGGACGCACGATGGCGACCTCCACCACCAGGTCGTAGAACTCCTTGGGTTTCAGGCGCGGCAGCATGGACATCTGTGCGCGGCTTTCAATCTGGAACACCCCCACGGTGTCTGCGCGGCGGATCATTCGGTAGGTATCCGGGTCTTCAGGGGGGATGTCATAGCGTGTGAAGGTGCAGGCACGCCGCTGCGCGACCAGATCCAGGCAGCGGCGGATGGCCGTGAGCATGCCCAGGGCCAGCACGTCCACCTTGAGCATGCCCATGTGCTCCAGGTCGTCCTTGTCCCACTGGATGACCGAGCGGTCCTTCATCGATGCCTTTTCAACCGGCACCAGCCGCGTCAGGGGCGGGCCGGTCAGCACAAAGCCCCCCACATGCTGGCTCAGGTGGCGCGGAAAACCCATCAGCGCTTGCGCCAGGGCCAGCCACTGCCGGGCCTGGTGGAGATCCAGTGCAACACCCACGCGCCCAGCCAGCGACTGCAGCCGATCAGCCGCGAGTTCCTCGTCGAACCAGTGGTGCTCCCGGGCAAAGGCGTCCACCAGTATCCCGGGCACGTCCAGCGCCTTGCCCACATCGCGGATGGCGCTGCGGGTGCGGTAGCTGATGACCACGGCGGCAATGGCGGCGCGGTCACGGCCGTAGGTTTCATAGATGTACTGGATGACTTCCTCGCGCCGCTCATGCTCGAAGTCCACATCAATGTCCGGCGGCTCGTTCTTGCGCTCTTCACTGATGAATCGCTCCAGCAACGGGCGCGACAGCATCGGGTCCATGGCGGTCACGCCCAGGCAGAAGCAGACCACCGAGTTGGCGGCCGAGCCGCGGCCCTGGCACAGGATGTTGCGTTCCTGCCGGGCGAACCGCACGATGTCATGCACGGTCAGGAAAAACATTTCATACCTGCAGCGCTGGATCAGTGCCAGCTCCTTGCGCAGCAACAGGCGAACTTTGAGCGGAACGCCCCGCGGGTAACGCTCATGCGCGCCGGCATAGGTCAGGCGACGCAGCGCGTGCGTGGGCGACAGGCCCGGTGGCACCACCTTTGTCGGGAAGCTGTATGACACCTCGCGCAGGTCGAACGTGCAGCGTTGCGCCAGCTGCAGTGTTGCGTCCAGCAGGGCTTGCGGGAACACACCCGCCAGGTGCAAGCGCGAGCGCAGGTGACGCTCGGCATTGGCCTGCAGCGCAAAGCCGCACTGCGCCACCGGCTTGCCCAACCGCACCGCGGTGATCACATCGTGCAGCGGCTTGCGTGAACGCCGGTCCATCAGCACACCGCCCACGGCCACCAGTGGCACACCGGATGACGCAGACGCCTGTTCCAGCCGGGCCAGCCACAGGCTGTCATCAGGCTGCTGGCGCTGCTCCACGCCCAGCCACAGGGCCGGGCCGAACCGGTCCTTCAGCCAGCCAAGCCGCGACGGCAGGACAGCATCGTCGGGCCCGGTACGGTGCGGCACATAGATCACTTCGCAACCCTCGGCCAGCAGCGACAGGTCACTGGTGTCCCAGCCCACCTTGTAGGACCCCTTGGCCGTGTCGTCGTCGTTGCGTGCTGCGCTGATGAACTGGCACAACCCGCCCCAGCCCTGCAGGTGGCGGGCAAGGGCCACCAGCCGGCCTTGCGGGCCAAAATCAAAAACACTGCCATAAAGAAGGCGAAAAGGACGTGAGCGCCGCTGCTGGGGATGGCTTTCGTCCAGGCGGGCCATGAGGGCGCGGTATTCGTCCCAGCCTGCCAGCGCCCGCACCACCCCGGCCACGGAGCATTCGTCGGTCAGGGCCAGGGCCTCGTAGCCCAGATCGTAGGCGCGGCGCACCAGCGCCTGGGGGTGCGCCGCGCCATGCTGGAAGCTGAAATTGCTCTGGCAGTACAGCTCGGCATAGCGCGGCAGCGGGTCAGGGCCAGCAGCCAGTACCGGCGGCCAGCCGTCGCGCTCTTCATCCAGCTGCGCGCCGGGTTTGTGGTGGTGCTCAGGCATGGGCTTCAGGCATACAGCCCGTGCAGGTACCAGTGGTCCCTGCCTGCGGGGGCCATGCGATCTCGGTAAACCCATACCAGCCCATGCTCGGGGCTGCGGGCCAGGAAATAGTCGCGCGCCGTATGGCCGTGCGGCTCCCACCAGCCGGTGACAATGCGGCTGGCCCGCGTAAGCCGCCTGAGCGGCCCACCGTATTGCGGGACATCGCCCTTCATTGGCAGCAGTCGCGGCTCGGGCAGCAACCAGGCGGGGGACAGCGCATCGGGCTCTTCCCGGGGCAACGGCTGGACAATGACGGCACGCGCGGGCTGCCACTGCTGGCGCCGCTCCGGCCGGTGATCGGCCCGCGCCTGGGGCATCACCACGTTGTGGGCTCCCAGACGCACGCTCAGGCGTTCGATGAACTGGTGCAGCTTTTCACCGGGCAGGTTGTCCTCGGGCAAAAAACTTTGGCTGGCACCCCGCCAGGGCGCGCTGTCCAGCACGCGCAGGCGCAGGTGGTTGGCCGGCGCGGCCAGGGTTTCACGGGCCAGGTGTTCAGAGACCAGCCTGCGCAGATGGGCCATGTCCTGCGCGGGCTGGGCCGTGCGTACTTCCATCTGCTGATGGCTGGGCAGGGAGCGGCCGTCCAGCCGCCGCAAGTCCAGTGCCCATTGAAGTTCCAGTGCCAGCACCCCACGGTCGCGCGCGCGCAGCCAGGACTGCAGGTGGGTCAACAGCCCCTGCGCCGCCCCCATGAGCTCGGGCGCACTGGTGGCCAGCATGGGCAGTTCGAGGTTCATGTCAAACACCTCGGGAAGCGACAGCCAGGCGCAGCTTTCTGGACGCTGGCCGTAGGCCATGTCCAGCGCGTCAAGCAATGCCGCGCCGAAACGCCGTGCCACGCCACCACGCGGCAGTGCGCGCAACTGGCCCCAGGTGCGGCAGCCGGTGCGCTCCAGTGTGTCAACCCAGGGCAAAGCAGCGCTCAGGGTAACCAGCGGCAGGCCATCCGGCACACTGGCAGGCACGGGCAGCCCGCGCAATTGCAGGCGCAGCAAAGCCAGCGCCAACAGGTGTGTGGCCCCTTGGGCATATGGCACAGCGACTGCCCGGCGGCTGAACAGGCGGCGCAACAACCTGTCCTGCCCGCCCCACAGGCGCTGGGAGCCAGACACTTCGAGCAGCAGCGCTTCATCGACCTGCGCCACGCGCGGGGTGAACTGCAGCGCACGCCAGCCCCAGGCCGTACGACCGGCTTCAGGCGGTAACAGGGCGATCCAGTGCATGAGCCAGGACGGCAACAGGAGGTTGGGGCTGCTGTGCCGCCAGGGGGGCCGGCTGTGAACGCCGCGATGCCAGCAGTGCAGCCAGCCGGGGCGGATGGGCCGGCAACTGCACAGGGGCATCCAGCGGGGGTCCGCGGCGCTTGAGGATACGAACCTGCAAGGTATCCGTGCCCTGCAGCAACAGGCGCAAGCGCGCGGGTGACGACTCATGCCGGGCTGCCAGGGTGCGAAACACAAACAGCAGGCGACGGCGCTGGCCCTGGTACAGCTGTGCCCCCAGGTGCAAACGGCGAAGCTGGTCAGCCCGTGCCTGGGGCAGCCAGGCCAGTACAGCGGTCACCTCGGAGCAGCGCAATGCCTGTTCAGCCGCCCACAGGCGCGGGGCGGGCCTGTCGCCGCGCACGCACACGAGCCGCTCGCCCGGCAGACCGTGGGCAGACAGCGACGGTCCAAACGGTTCATATGGCGCCCCCACCAGCACCACCGGTCCAGGCTGCATCTGCACGGCCTGGGCCAGCGCGGGCAACACCAGCTGCCAGACATGCTGCTCAGGCCGAGCCTGCAGCACCTCGACCAGCCCGTCCAGCGGCCAGCCGCCACCGGGCAGGTGCTCGTTCAAAGCCGGGTGGCCGGTGGGCATGACCTCAGCCGCGGACGCCAGAGCTTCGCCTTGCCACACATGGGGCAAAACCGGAACAGCAGAGGCACGCAGCGCAGTCATGGCAACAAGGAATGGGAGAACCCACAGAATACTGTTTTTTTGTACAGTATTCCATCTTTTGACTCCAGAAACCCTGCACGGCACCGGGCCACGTGTCGCCGCTGACGTCTTTTTGCGCGGTCTGCGGATAGTCTCCAGAATGGATGCGCCCTGAATCTGGAGCCCTGCCCTTTGTTCCGCCTTTTTGAAAAACTCCTTCCCCCCTACCCCGAACCCGAACCGCCGTTGCCGCCCAATGGCTTTCTGGCCTTTGTCTGGGCCTGCACCACCGGCCTGCGCGGGTACATCGCGACCTTGGCGCTGCTGAGCGCGGTCATCGCCGCCTATGAAGCGTTCCTGTTTGCCATGCTGGGCCATGTGGTGGACTGGCTGGGCCGCGTGCAGCCACAGCAGCTATGGGCTGAGCAGGGCGCCATGCTGCGGCTGCTGGGCGGGGTGCTGCTGGCCAGCACACTGGTGATTGCGCTGCAGACCATCGTGAAGCACCAGACCCTGGCCATCAACTTCCCGCTGCGTCTGCGCTGGAATTTCCACCGCCTGATGCTGGGCCAGAGCATGGCCTTCTACAGCGACGAATTCGCCGGACGCATCACCACCAAGGTCATGCAGACCGCGCTGTCGGTGCGCGAGATGATCTTCACCAGCACCGACGTGCTGATCGGCATCAGCGTGTACTTCGTCACCATCGTGGTGCTGGCCGGCGGGTTTGACCTGCGGCTGATCTGGCCCTTCATGGGGTGGCTGGTGCTGTATGGCGCCTCTGTCTGCTACTTCGTGCCACGGCTGGCCCGCATCGGCAAGGCGCAGGCCGACGCACGTTCCATGATGACCGGGCGCATCACCGATGCCTACACCAACATTTCCACGGTCAAGCTGTTCTCGCACACCCACCGCGAAGCCGGCTTTGCACGGGCGGCCATGCAGGAATTCATGGCCACAGGTTATGCGCAGATGCGTCTGGTGAGCCTGTTTGAGATCGTCAACCACACACTGGTGGTGGGTCTCATCATGACCGTGGGCGGCTGCGCCCTGTGGCTTTGGACGCAGGGCCAGGTTGGCGCGGGCGCCGTGGCGGCGGTGATTGCCATGGCGCTGCGCATCAGCGGCATGTCGCACTGGATCATGTGGGAGATGACGTCGCTGTTCGAAAACATCGGCACCGTGCAGGACGGCATCAGCACACTGACCCGACCGCGCGTTGTGGTGGACGCACCCGGCGCCACCACGCTCACCGTGCCGCGCGGCGAGGTGCGCTTTGACCAGGTGAGTTTCGGTTATGGCAAGGACAGGTCCGTGATCAACAGCCTGTCGCTGACCGTGCGTCCCGGCGAAAAAATCGGACTGATCGGCCGGTCAGGCGCCGGCAAGTCGACCCTGGTGAACCTGCTGCTGCGCTTTCATGACCTGGACGGCGGGCGAATCCTGATCGACGGGCAGGATATTGCCCGGGTCACGCAGGACAGCCTGCGCAGCCACATCGGCATGGTGACGCAGGACACGTCGCTGCTGCACCGCTCCATGCGCGACAACATCCTCTACGGCCGTCCCGAAGCGGGTGACAAAGCCATGAGGGCCGCCGCGCGGCGGGCCGAAGCACATGACTTCATTGACCGCCTGACAGATCCGCAGGGCCGCACGGGCTACGACGCCCATGTGGGCGAGCGCGGCGTCAAGCTGTCGGGCGGCCAGCGCCAGCGCATTGCGATTGCACGTGTCATGCTGAAAGACGCACCCATCCTGCTGCTGGACGAAGCCACCAGCGCGCTCGACTCGGAAGTGGAGGCAGCCATCCAGGCCAGCCTGAATTCGCTGATGCAGGGCAAGACGGTGATCGCCATCGCGCACCGGCTGTCCACCATTGCGGCCATGGACCGCCTGGTCGTGCTGGATGCCGGCCGCATCGTGGAACAGGGCGATCACCGCAGCCTGCTGGCCCAGGGCGGCCTGTATGCGCGCCTGTGGGCCCACCAAAGCGGCGGCTTCCTGGGCGAGGCGGACGAGGAAACGGTGCAGATGGCGCCGCTTACTCCGGCTTGACGTTGCGCTCGCGCACGATCTTTTCCCACTTGACCGATTCCTTCTGCATGAAGTCCAGCAGTTCGGCGCGGGTGGTGGGATGGGCCGTCAGGCCATGCTTGGTCAGCGCGTCACGCACACCGGCGTCGTTGAGCACCTTCACGATCTCGGTGTTGTAGCGGTCCAGCAGGGATGCAGGCACCTTGCTGGACATCACAAACGCATACCAGTTCAGCGCCTCGAAGCCCGGCAGGCCGGACTCTGCCACGGTGGGAATGTTGGGCATGTAGGCCGGGCGCGTCAGGCCGGTGGTGGCAAGGGGAATGAGCTTGCCCGCCTCCACATGCGGCAGCGACGTGGGCGGGGCCGAGAAATAGCCGGTAAAACGTCCGGCCAGCAGATCGTTCATGGCCGGCGCGCCGCCACGGTAGGGCACATGCAGCATCTCGGTGCCGGTGCGGGCGGCAAACAATTCACCGGCCAGATGCGACGCCGAGCCGTTGCCGGTGGAGGCATAGGACACGTTGTTGGGTGACTTTCTGGCGGCGGCCAGGAAGTCCGCCATGTTCTTGATGCCCGTGCCCGGGTGTACCACCAGCAGGTTGGGGAAATTCACGCCGCCCGAGACTGGCGCCAGGTCCTTGAACGGGTCATAGGCCAGCTTCATCATGTGCGGCGCAATCGTCAAAGGCCCGATGGAGCCCAGCAACAGCATGGTGCCGTCGGCCGGGCCGGCAGCCACCTGCTGGTGTGCGATGTTGCCGCCCGCACCGGCCTTGTTTTCCACCAGTACGGTCTGGCCGATGTTCTCGCCCAGTTTTCTGGCGATGAGCCGTGCTGCCGCGTCAGCCGCGCCGCCGGGTGCGAAGCCCACGACCAAAGTGATGGGCTTGGCAGGCGGGAAGGACTGCGCCTGGGCCAGGCCGGCGCTACCCAGTGCGGTCAGCCCGGACAGGACCAGGGCGGTGGCGCGCAGCAGGTGTCTTTTGTTCATGGTGTTTGTCTCCAGAGTGCGCGACGAGGTTAGCACCGCAGAGGCCCGCGGCGTGTGAGGGTTGTCAGGGGTAAGCTAAAGTTTGCGAACCACCTTCAGGGGACCCCATGAAACGTTTCGCCCGGCAGGCCCTGCCGCTGCTGTTCACGCTGCTGTCCCTGCCGGCCATGGCTGAAGAGTGCGACCCGCGCCTTGCCAGATCGCAGCAGTTCTCGGCGGCGGACTGCACGTTTCGCAACCCGCCCAATCCCAACGCCAAACCACACCGATCTACCTGGGACATCTGGTCGCGCATGCTGCTGGAAAAGAAAGTGGGTACCGTCCCGGTGGACCCGATCCCGGTACGCATGCTGGACCGCGCTGCCCTGGCCGCACTGGACGGCTCAGCCAACCACATCATCCGCCTGGGTCATTCGTCCCACCTGCTCAAGCTGCGCGGCAAGTGGTGGCTGATCGACCCGGTGTTTGGCGAACGCGTGTCGCCGGTGTCGTGGGCCGGACCCATGCGGTTTCACCCGTCACCTCTGGCGCTGGCCGACGTACCGCCCATTGAAGGCATGGTGCTGTCGCACGACCATTACGACCACCTGGACGTGCCCACGATCGAGGCGCTGAAGGACCGCGTGCAGCGCTACTTCGTCCCGCTGGGCGTGGGCCGGCGACTGCAAGAATGGGGCGTGCCTGCCGACCGGATCGAGGAAATGGACTGGTGGCAGGAGCGCCAGTGGGGTGACGTGACCGTCACGGCCGCGCCGGCGCAGCACTTTTCAGGCCGCACGCTGTGGGACCGCAACAAGACGCTGTGGGCTTCATGGGCGCTCAGAAGCGGCAACGAGCGCATCTTCTACAGTGGCGACACAGGTTACTTCCCGGGTTTCAGGCAGATCGCGCAAAAGCTCGGCCCCATAGACATTGCCCTGATGGAAAACGGCGCGTACGACAGCTACTGGCCCACGGTGCACATGAGCCCAGAGGAAACCGTTCAGGCTTTCCAGGACCTGGGCGCACGCACCCTGTACCTGGTGCACAACAGCACCTTCGACCTGGCCTTTCACACCTGGAAGGATCCGCTGGAACGCGTGGCCGCGCTGGCCCGGCAACGCGGCATCAACCTGGCCACGCCCGAAATCGGCGAGGTGCTGACCCTGGGCCAGCCGCGCGAGAACCGGCAATGGTGGGAAGGACTGAAATAGGAACGCACAGGGCATGAAGCCAACCGGACGAAATGGTTTGACCATGGCCCTGCCCATGAGGCGGATCAGGGCCTGGCTGTTCGTGGTGGCTGCCCTGCTGTGCGGGCTGCCTGCGGCCGGCGCGGACCGGGACATGGATGTCGCCTTGCGCATGGCCGCCGAACGCAACGATGCTGCGGCCTTCCAGGCATTGCTGGCACGCGGTGCCGACGTGAATGCGCGTGACGCGCAACAGGACAGCGCCTTCCTGATCGCCGCCCGCAACGGCCATGCTGCACTGGTGCAGGCGGCTCTGGCCGCAGGCGCCGACCTGAAGTCCCTCAACCGCTACGGCAGCACGGCATTGATGGGGCCCGCCTACCGCGGCCACGTGGACACCGTGCGCGTGTTGCTGGGCACCGCCATGGACGTGCACCACGTCAACCACCTTGGCTGGACCGCGCTGCTGGAGGCGATCGTGCTGGGCAGCGACAGTCCGGCGCACCGCGAAATCGTGCGGCTGCTGGTTGCTGGCGGCAGCGACGTGAATGCGCGTGACCGGGAAGGAGTTTCGGCCTTGCAGCATGCCCGGCGCAGGGGGCAGGCTGAGGTTGTCCGCATGCTGCAAGCCGCGGGGGCTCGCTAGCAGATCGTCGTCCGGTCAATCGTCGCGGCGACCAAAGCCCTTGCGGATTTCTTTCAGGATCGCCTGCTGGATGGGTTTTTCAATGAGGTCGAGCGTGACCTTGGCTTCGACCCGCAAGGCATCGTCATTGCTGCCCCATCGGGCCTGCAACCGCTCCAGCTGGGCCCGGGGCAGCCGGGCCAGCTGACTGTCGGTCGCGCGGGGCAGTCCGTAGAGGTCTTCAACCGGTTGTATTGCACCCGCGGACTGCACCGGTTGCGCCTGTGGCACCATGGCTTCATTGAATCTCTGGACCTGCAGCGGGTCGGGCGCTGCCTTGGGTGCCTGGGCAGTGACCAGGCCCGGTGAAACAGAGCCGCTCCATCCTGCTTCGATTGTCATCGTGAAGCCCCCGGCCAGGTCAGTCCCGGCAGATGCCACGATGCTACGCAGCCCTTCGCATGCGTCCACTATACGAAGGTGCCGCGCTCCGTCGCGCCGCTCAGTGCAGCTTCACGCCCGTCTTGCTCTGCGCAAATTCGTGCGTCACGCCAGGGGCCAGTTCGATGACCTTCAGGCCCTGCGGCGTCACGTCAAACACGCCCAGGTCGGTGATGATGCGGTCCACCACGCCCACGCCCGTCAGGGGCAGCGTGCACGACGGCAGGATCTTCAGGTCCTCGGTGCCGTCCCTCTTTTTGGCCACGTGCTCCATCAGCACGATCACGCGCTTGACGCCGGCCACCAGGTCCATGGCGCCACCCATGCCCTTGACCATCTTGCCCGGGATCATCCAGTTGGCCAGGTCACCCTTTTCGCTCACCTGCATGGCGCCCAGGATGGACAGGTTGATCTTGCCGCCACGGATCATGGCGAAGCTGTCGTGGCTGCCGAAAATCGACGAGCCCTTGATGGTGGTCACGGTCTGCTTGCCGGCATTGATGAGGTCGGCATCGACTTCATCTTCGGTCGGGAAAGGGCCGATACCCAGCATCCCGTTTTCACTTTGCAGCCACACTTCCTTGGTGGAAGGCACATGGTTGGCCACCAGCGTGGGGATGCCGATGCCCAGGTTCACGTAAAACCCGTCTTCGAGTTCATGGGCGGCGCGCGCCGCCATCTGGTCTTGGTTCCACGGCATGGTCAGACTCCTGCTTTTTCGGTGATGGTGCGCTTTTCAATGCGCTTTTCGGGCGTGGCGTTCAGCACGATGCGGTGCACGTAGATGCCAGGCAGGTGGATCTGGTCGGGCACCATGTCACCGGTTTCCACGATCTCTTCGACTTCCACCACGCAGATCTTGCCGGCCATGGCGGCAGCGGGGTTGAAGTTGCGTGCGGTATAGCGGAACTGCAGGTTGCCCGACTTGTCGGCACGGTGCGCCTTGACCAGGGACACCTCGGGCACCAGGGCCCGCTCCATCACGTACTGCTCGCCGTCGAACTCGCGGATTTCCTTGCCCTCGGCCACGATGGTGCCCACACCGGTCTTGGTGAAGAAAGCCGGAATGCCCGCGCCGCCGGCGCGCAGCTTCTCGGCCAGTGTGCCCTGGGGGGTGAATTCCAGCTCCAGTTCGCCCGCCAGGTACTGGCGCTCGAACTCCTTGTTCTCGCCCACATAGGACGAGATCATTTTCTTG
>CAZUJD010000022.1:0-8527 GCA_964620025.1 uncultured Ramlibacter sp.
ACGGCATCGAAATTGCCGACGCCAACGTACTGGCGTGCGTGCAGCGCGGCGTCAACGTCATCCAGCTGAACCTCGAAGAGGGCCTGGCCATGTTTGACGACAACTCGTTTGATGTGGTGCTGCAGATCGACACCCTGCAGCATCTGCACAACGCCGAGACCATGCTGCGCGAGACCGCTCGGGTGGGCAAGACCGGCATCGTGGCCTTTCCCAACTTCGCGCACTGGCCCAACCGGCTGAGCGTGCTGCGCGGCCGCATGCCCGTGACCCGGCGCCTGCCCTACCAGTGGTATGACACGCCCAACATCCGCGTGGGTACCTACAAGGACTTCGAGGTGCTGGCCGGCAAGAACGCGCTGGGCATCATCGACGCCTTCGGCCTGCAGGACGGACGCGAGGTGCGCTGGCTGCCCAACCTGCGTGCGGGCACGGCGGTGTTCCGCTTCGAGCGGGGCTGAGTTAACATCGTGGCCATCGGGATTTCAGCCTCCCGAATCCCATCCGGATAGACGGTGTCCCGTCCAAGCGCTGGTAACGCTCAGGAGCATTCCATGGACACCGCCGTATCACCAGTTCCCTCCATTTCCCCTTCGCAACTGCGTGCCCTGCAGGGCAGCGCCAGCGCGCCACTGCTGCTGGACGTGCGGCGCGAGGCCAGGTTCGCCGAAAGCCCGCGCCTGCTGGCTGGTGCCGTGCGCTGCGCGCCCGAGGACGTGGCCCGCTTTGCAGCCACACAGCCCGCCCGTGAGGTTGTCGTGTACTGCGTCTATGGCCACAACGTCAGTGCCGATGCAACGGCCACGCTGCTTGCTGCGGGCTGGCCAGCGCAGGCGCTGGCCGGCGGCATCGAAGGTGGCGAAGACGGCGCCGACGCGCCGCAAGACATCGCCCTGTGGCGCGCCGGCCCGCCGCTGACGCTGGCCAAACGGGCCGACCTGGGCGTGACGGGCGAACAGGCCTCACGCTGGATCACGCGTGAGCGGCCCCGGATCGACCGCACCGCCTGCCCCTGGCTGATCCGCCGCTTCATCGACCCGCGCGCCGAATTCTTCTACGTCCCCGCGGACCGGGTCCTCAGCGAGGCTGCGCGGCTGGACGCCGTGCCCTATGACATCCCGGGCGCGCCCATCACGCATGAATGGGAGCGCTGCAGTTTTGACGCGCTGATCCAGGCGTTCGACCTGCGCGACCCTGCACTGGATGCCCTGGCAGCCATCGTGCGTGCCGCTGACACGGACCGGCTCTCGACAGTGCCGCAAGCCGCGGGGCTGCTGTCACTGATGCTGGGACTGTCGCGCCTGCATGACGACGACCAGGCCATGCTGGCAGCCGCCTTGCCGGTGTACGACGCGCTGTATGCCTGGAGTCGCGGTGACCGCACCGAGGTTCACAGGTGGACAGCGCACGCCGTGACGGAGGCCGTCCAATGACAACCACACCGGTCTGTGTGACGTTTTCCGAGGCCCTGCGCTTCTGGCTGAAGCTGGGCTTCATCAGCTTTGGTGGCCCCGCCGGGCAGATTGCCATCATGCACCGCGAACTGGTGGAGCAACGCCGCTGGATCAGCGAGAAGCGCTTCCTGCACGCGCTGAACTACTGCATGCTGCTGCCAGGCCCCGAGGCGCAACAGCTGGCTACCTACATTGGCTGGCTCATGCACCGCACCTGGGGCGGCGTGGCGGCCGGCGCGCTGTTTGTCCTGCCGTCGCTGTTCATCCTCATCGCACTGAGCTGGGTGTACCTGGTGTTTGGCAACGTGCCGCTGGTGGCGGGGCTGTTTTACGGCATCAAGCCTGCGGTGGCAGCGATTGTGCTGCACGCGGTATGGCGCATTGGCAGCAAGACGCTCAGAAGCCCGCGGCGAACGCCGTTGTTGTGGGCAGTAGCGCTGGCCAGTTTTGTGGCCATTGCCGTGTTGAAGGTGCCCTTTCCCTGGGTGGTGCTGGCAGCGGCCGTGACCGGCTGGCTGGGCGCGCGCTGGTCGCCGGCGCAGTTTGCGGGTGGCGGCGGGCACGGCAGCAGCGTGGCCAGCTACGGCCCCGCCCTCATCGACGACCATACGCCCACACCGGCGCACGCGCGCTTTTCCAGAAAACGCCTTGCCCAGGTGACGGCGATCGGGGTAATGCTGTGGCTGTTGCCCATGGGCGCGCTGGTCATGGCCTGGGGCTGGCATGGCACGCTGGCCCAGATGGGATGGTTCTTCACCAAGGCGGCCCTGCTGACATTTGGCGGTGCCTATGCCGTGCTGCCCTATGTGTACCAAGGGGCGGTGGAGCAGTTCCAGTGGCTGACGGGCCCGCAGATGATCGATGGCCTGGCCCTGGGCGAGACCACGCCGGGCCCGTTGATCATGGTGGTGGCTTTCGTGGGTTTCGTGGGCGGCTGGGCCAAACAGGTGCTGGGGCCGGACTCGCTGTTCATGGGCGCGGCGCTGGCGGCTACGGCGGTGACCTGGTTCACCTTTTTGCCGTCCTTCCTGTTCATCCTGGCCGGCGGGCCGCTGGTGGAGTCCACGCACGGCAAGCTGGGCTTTACTGCGCCGCTGTCGGCGATCACGGCCGCCGTGGTGGGGGTGATCGCCAGCCTGGCGGTGTTCTTCCTGGCGCATGTGGGCTGGCCCGGTGGCAGTGTGCGCACCGACGGTGCGGCGCTGGCGCTCACGGCACTGGCGGCGCTGGCGCTGTTCCGTTTCAAGGTGGGTGTGATCCCGGTGATTGCCGGCTGCGCTATCCTCGGCGCAGCTACACGGTATCTTGTATGACAACTAAGTTCACTCCGGTGACCACCGGCGCACGCCTGTCCGACCAGGTTGCGCAGCAGCTGGCCGCTGAAATCAAGGCAGGCCGCCTGGCGCCCGGCGCCAAGCTGCCGCCGGAGGCCCGGCTGGTGGAGCAGTTTGCGGTGAGCCGTACCGTGGTGCGCGAGGCCGTGTCGCGCCTGAAATCACTGGGGCTGGTGGATTCGCGCCAGGGCAGCGGTGTGTATGTGGCGGCCAGCCAGCCGTTTGAGCCGCTGAACTTCGACGCCCGAAGCGCCGATTCGCAAAGCGCTGTGGCGCAGATGGTGGAGGTGCGCCGTGCACTGGAGGCCGAAGCGGCGATGCTGGCTGCGCAGCGGCGCACCCCCGCAGACGCCCGGCGCATCCAGCAGGCCGTGCAGGCGCTGGACAAGGCAGTGGCCGCCGGTGGCGACGGCGTGGACGAAGACCTGCGGTTTCACCGCAGCATTGCCGAAGCCGCGCACAACCCCTTCCTGATGGACACGCTGGATTACCTGGCGCAATTCATGCGCGGTGCCATCAGCGTGACGCGCGCCAATGAGGCGCGCCGCGCGGATTTCACCACCCAGGTGCGCGGCGAACACGCCGCGATTGCCGAGGCCATCGTCGCCGGCGACCCCGTCAAGGCCCGCACGGCCGCCGGCCGGCACATGGCCAATGCCGTTCGCCGCATCGAGAACGCCGATCCGGCTTTCTGGAAGCAGGAAGGTGCCCGTCTGGCCCAGCCGCTGGTGCGCAAGCTGCGCAAGCGCTGATGCGCTTGGGGCCGCGGGAGCGGCCAGGGTGCTCACGGGCCGTCAAAGTTGTATGATAACAATATGAATTCATCCAGCTTTACCGGCGCCGTGGGCGTCATCGGCCTGGGCGCCATGGGCGCGGGCATGGCGCAGTCACTGCGCCGGGCGGGCCATGCGCCGCATGTCTATGACATCCGCACCGACGTGGCCCGGGCTTTTGCCGATCAGGGTGGCACGGCCTGCGCGTCGCCTGCCGCGCTGGGCGCTGCCTGCAATGTGGTGGTGTCGGTGGTGGTGAATGCGGCGCAAACGGAAAGCGTCCTGTTCGGTGACAGCGGCTGCGCGGCGGCGATGAAGCCCGGCAGCGTGTTTGTCATGTGCTCCACCGTCGACCCGAACTGGTCTGTTGCACTGGAGGCGCGTCTGGCGGCCCTGGGCATCCTGTACATCGACGCGCCAATTTCCGGCGGTGCAGCCAAGGCGGCCAGCGGCCAGATGACCATGATGACGGCGGGCACACCCGAGGCCTATGCCGCAGCCGGTCCGCTGCTCGACGCCATGGCGGCCAAGGTGTACCGGCTGGGCGACAAGGCGGGCGCAGGCAGCAAGGTCAAGATCATCAACCAGCTGCTGGCCGGTGTGCACATTGCGGCCGCGGCCGAAGCCATGGCCCTGGGCCTGCGAGAGGGCGTGGACGCGGCAGCGCTGTACGAGGTGATCACCCACAGCGCGGGCAACAGCTGGATGTTTGAAAACCGCATGGCCCATGTGCTGGCGGGTGACTACACGCCGCTGTCGGCCGTGGACATCTTCGTGAAGGACCTGGGCCTGGTGCTGGATGTGGCGCGCGCCAGCAAATTCCCCCTGCCGCTGTCCAGCACGGCGCACCAGATGTTCATGCAGGCATCCACCGCAGGTTTTGCGCGCGAGGACGACAGCGCCGTGATCAAGATCTTTCCGGGCATTGAACTGCCCACCAAAAACTGAGACTGGAGACTTCCCATGCATATCGTCATCACCGGCGGCAGCGGCTTTCTGGGGGCACGGCTGGCCCGCACCCTGCTTGTGCAGGGCACGCTGTCGCTGCGCGGCGCAAGTCCGCGCGCCATCACCCGCATCACCCTGGCTGACCGCGTGGCACCGCCGGATGATTTGCGCGCCGATGCGCGCGTGGCCTTCATCACCGGCGACCTGCTGGCGTTGATCGACAGCAAGCAGGTGCCCGCGGCCGGCACTGACGCCGTGTTCCACCTGGCTGCCGCCGTCAGCGGCGAGTGCGAAGCCGACTTCGACCTGGGCATGCGCAGCAACCTGGAAGCCACGCACAAGCTGCTGGAAGGCTGCCGTTCGCTGGGCACGCAACCGGTGTTTGTGTTTGCCAGCTCGCTGGCCGTCTTTGGCAAACAGCCCGGAAGGCCGTTGCCCGATCCCATCACCGACGACACGCTGCCCACCCCGCAGGGCAGCTATGGCATCCAGAAATTCATTTGTGAACAACTGGTGGCCGATTACAGCCGCAAGGGCTTCATTGCCGGGCGCAGCGTGCGACCCATGACGGTGAGCGTGCGCCCGGGCAAGCCCAACGGCGCCGCGTCGGGCTTTTTCAGTGGCATGGTGCGCGAACCGCTGGCGGGCATCCGCGCCCAGGTGCCGGTGCCGGCTGAAACGCCGGTGGCCCTCGCGTCGCCGGGCAACACCATCGCCGGCTTCGTGCGCGCGGCCGAGGTGAGCGACGCACAGTGGGGGCCGCCCACGGCCATCAACCTGCCTTCGTTCCGTTCCACCGTGGTCGCGATGGCCCAGGCGCTGGAGAAGGTGGCCGGTCCGCAGGCCACGGCATTGCTGGACTGGACGCCCGACCCCGCCATTGAAAAGCTCGTGAGCACCTGGCCCGGCAACCTGGCCTGGGACCGGGCCCGTGGCATGGGCCTGAAGTCCGATGCTGACTTCGAGGCGGTGGTGCGTGACTACATCCGCGAGAACCCGCTGGCCGTCAAGCTGGCGGTGAAGTGATGCCGGCGCAAAAGGTCCTGTTGGGGTGCATTGCCGATGACTTCACCGGCGCGACCGACCTGGCCAACAACCTGGTGCGCAGCGGCATGCGCGTGGTGCAGGCCATCGGCGTGCCGGCCGGTCCGCTGGACGCGGACGCCGATGCCGTCGTGGTCGCGCTCAAGTCCCGCACCATCGCGCCCGCCGAAGCCGTCGCGCAATCGCTGGCCGCGCTGCGCTGGCTGCAGGCGCAGGGCGCGCAACAGATCTATTTCAAGTACTGCTCGACCTTTGACAGCACCGCCTTGGGCAACATCGGCCCCGTGGCCGAGGCGTTGATGGACGCGCTGGGCACGGACTTCACCATTGCCACGCCGGCCTTTCCGGACAACGGTCGCACGGTGTTCAAGGGCCATCTGTTCGTGGGCGACGTGCTGCTCAGTGAAAGCGGCATGCAGAACCATCCGCTGACCCCCATGACCGACGCCAACCTGGTGCGTGTGCTGCAGGCGCAGTGCCACCGCAAGGTCGGCCTGATCGACCACAAGGTGGTGGGCCAGGGGCCGCAGGCGATCCGCGAGCGCATCGCTGCGCTGCGCGCCGACGGCGTGGGCCTGGCCGTGGTGGACGCGGTGTCCAATGACGACCTGCTGCGATTGGGACCCGCACTTTCGGACATGCCGCTGGTGACCGCTGGTTCAGGCGTGGCCATTGGCCTGCCGCCGAACTGGGGGCTGGCGGCATCGTCCACCGCCAGTGCCCTGCCCTCGTCGCGTGGCCTGCAGGCCGTGGTGTCAGGCAGCTGCTCGCTGGCGACCAACCGGCAGGTGGCTGCCTTCATCGCCGCGGGTCGCCCCGCGCTGGCGATTGACCCGCTGCGCATCGCGCAGGGCGCCGACGTGACGGGCGAGGCGCTGGCCTGGGCCGGGCCCTTGCTCAGGGATGGCCCTGTGCTCGTGTATTCCACTGCCGACACCGGCACGGTCAAGGCGGTACAGGGCACGCTGGGCGCGGACGAGGCGGGCGCGATGGTGGAGCGCACGATCGCGGCCATTGCCCGTGGCCTGGTAGAACGCGGCGTGCGGCAGCTGATCGTGGCGGGCGGTGAAACGTCGGGTGCCTGCGTGCAGGCCCTGAACATCACGCAGATGAAAATCGGCCCCCAGATCGACCCCGGTGTGCCATGGTGTCATGCACAGTCCGACGCAGCGGGGGCCGACGGCCTGCGCATCACGCTGAAATCGGGCAACTTCGGCACCGACGACTTTTTCACCAAAGCCTTTACAGTGACCGGATGACACAGACCCAGGCCCGCGAGGAAATCTGCCGCGTCGGCAAAAGCCTGTTTGACCGCGGCTATGTGCATGCCACAGCCGGCAACATCAGCGTACGGCTGGACGATGGCAGCTTCCTGATCACGCCGACGGACGCCTGCCTGGGCTTTCTGGACCCGGCGGCGCTCGCGCACGTGGACGCCGCAGGCACGCAGCTGGGCGGTGAAAAGGCCAGCAAGACGCTGGCACTGCACCGTGCGATCTACGGCGCGGCTGCGCCGTTTGACGCGCAAACGCGCTGCATCATCCACACACACAGCACGCATTGCGTGGCGCTCACGCTGAAAGATGCCAGCGCTGAGCTGCTCGCGCCGCTCACACCCTACTTCGTCATGAAGGTCGGCCACGTGCCTGTCATCCGCTACCACCGCCCTGGCGCACCGGCCGCTGCCGACGAAGTCGCGCGCACCATCACCCAGTACGGCATGCAGGGCACGCCCATTCGCGCCGTCATGCTCATGCGCCTGGGCCCCAATGTCTGGCACCAGTCCCCCGCCGCCGCCATGGCCACGCTGGAAGAGCTGGAAGAAACCGCCAGGCTGGCCCTGCAGGCCGGCAGCGCGCAGCCACTGACCGAACCCCAGATCGACGAACTGCGCCAGGCCTTCGGCGCGCGCTGGTAGTCCGACACAAGAACCGAGAACAGACATGCCCCGTTTTGCCGCCAACCTTTCCATGCTCTACCCCGAGCTCGACTTCCTGGACCGCTTTGACGCCGCCGCGAAAGATGGCTTCACGGGGGTGGAGTACCTGTTCCCCTATGCGTACGACAAGGCCGAACTCGCCACGCGCCTGAAGGCAAACAACCTGCAGCAGGTGCTGTTCAACGCCCCGCCCGGCGGCACGGACCGCACGTCCATCGCAGCCGCCTGGGACAAGGGCGACAAGGGCATGGCCTGCCAGCCGGGGCGCGAGGCCGAGTTCCGCACCGCATTCACGCTGGCGCTGGACTATGCAGCCGCGCTCGGCTGCCCGCGCATTCATGTCATGGCCGGCCTGCTGCCGGCCGGTGTGCCGCGCGAGGCCGCGCGCATGACCTACCTGGCCAACCTGCGCCACGCCACGGCCGAGGCCGCGAAACAGGGCGTGGATGTGCTGATCGAGCCCATCAATACGCGCGACATCCCGGGCTTTTTCCTCAACCGCCAGGACGACGCCCACGCCATCGTGCAGGAGGTCGGGGCGGCGAACCTGAAGGTGCAGTTCGACCTCTACCACTGCCAGATCGTCGAGGGCGACGTGGCCATGAAGATCCGCCAGTACCTGCCCACCGGCCGCGTCGGCCATTTCCAGATTGCCGGCGTGCCCGAGCGCCACGAGCCTGATGTGGGCGAGGTCAACTACCCCTACCTGTTCCAGGTGATTGATGCCACGGCTGCGCAATGCGGCTGGCAGGGCTGGGTGGGGTGCGAGTACCGCCCGGCGCGCGGTGCCCAGCCCGGCGGGACAAGCGCGGGGTTGGGGTGGATGCGGGGCTGACACAATCCCCGCGTGCCCCAGACCCTCGCAGCACCCGCCCACAGCGACCTCATCATCAGGAAAAGCCGATTCATCGGCTGCGTACAGGCTGTGCCTGATCGTGCTGCCGCGCAGTCGATCGTGGCCACGCTGAAAGCTGAACATCCAGGCGCAGCCCACGTGTGCTGGGCCCTGCTGGCCGGCGGCCAGTCGGCCGCGCATGA
>CAZUJD010000022.1:8537-18316 GCA_964620025.1 uncultured Ramlibacter sp.
CCATGCTGGAGGTGTTGCGCCGCCAGGACCTGGATGGCGTGCTGGCCACCGTGGTGCGCTATTTTGGTGGCGTCAAGCTGGGCGCAGGCGGGCTGGTGCGGGCCTATACCGACGCCGTGGCGCAGGCGCTGCTGGCCGCACACAAGGTGCCGGTGCAGCGCATGGTCACGTGGCAGTGCAGCGTGCCCTATGCGCTGGAAGGCTGGTTGCGCCGCGAACTGCAGGCGGCGGGTGCCACGTTGCTGGATGCTGCGCACGGCAGTGCCGTGCAGGTGGTGTTCCGGGTTCCCGAGCCCCGGTCAGTCGCGCTGCGCGCCCGTATCGACGCTGCGGGTCAGGGGGCCGTGGGCTGGTCCGCAGACACGCCAGGCTGAGCGCCGGCAAATTGGGTGGCGCTGGGGGCCCGGTCTGTACTACGATGGCCATCAGCCATGTCCGGTCACGACGATTTTTCCACGCTGTTCGAACTGCTGCCCATTGGCGCCTACCGCACCAACGCGCAGGGGCACCAGGTTCGGGCCAACCGCGCCATGGTGCGCCTGTTCGGCTTTGACGACGAAGCCACCATGCTGGCCCATGTCAATGCCGCCGAACGCGACTGGTACGTGCTGCCGGGCCGGCGCGCCAGGTTCCGGGCGTTGCTGGAGGCAAATGGCGCGGCGCGGGAGTTCGAGTCCGAGATGTACCGGCGCGGCTCGGGTGAGCGCATCTGGATCAGCGAAAACGCCCATCTGGTGCGCGCCGCCGACGGCAGCGTGCTGTATTACGAAGGCACCGTCGAGGACATCACCGAGCGCAAGCGGTCCGACGAAGCCCTGCAGGTCACGCTGGCGCATATCGATCAGGGCATCATCCGGCTGGATACGGACGGGCGTGTCGTGTTCTTCAACCAGCGGGTGCTGTCGCTGCTGGACCTGCCTGAGTCATTGCTCGTCACGCGGCCGACCACGCAGGAGCTGACCCGGTGGCAGTACGAGCGCGGCGATTTCGGCGACGCGATGCGGTTGCTTGAAACACCTGACGCGCGCAAAAGCGTCAACCAGTTGCTGGAAGGCAGCGGAAAGCTGCAGGCCGGCCGCTATGAGCGCCGCACGCTCGACGGCCGCATGCTGGAGGTCAAGACCGTGCTCCTGCCCGACGGCGGCGCCGTGCGCACCTACTCGGACGTCACCGATTACCACAGCGCCCAGCAGCAGCTGGCCGAAAAGACCCGCACACTGGAGATCACGCTGGACAGCATGAGCCAGGGCATTGCCACCATCAACGCCCAGGGTCGCACCGTCACCTCCAACCGGCGCCATCGCGAGCTGCTGAACCTGCCGGACGAGCTCATGGCCAGGCAGCCCACCATGGATGAGCTGGTGCGCTTCCAGATCGACCGGGGTGATTTCGGCGACAACTTCCAGTTCGTGGACGCGCTGGCCCGCGGTTATGTGGCCGTGGGCGACAAGGTACCAGCCATCCAGGGGCCCGAGACCTACATGCGCCGCACGCGTGAAGGCAGGACGCTGGAAGTCCGCACACGGCCCCTGCCCGAGGGCGGGGTGGTGCGCACCTTCACCGACATGACTGACTATGTGCGCGCGCAGGAGGCGCTCGCGCAGAAGGAGGTCGAACTCACGGCTGTGGTCAACCACATTCCCGACCGCATCTGGCTCAAGGACGCGGCGGGGGTGTACCGCCTGTCCAATCCGGCGCACTGGCGTGCCTATGGCATGAAGGAGCAGGACATTCTGGGCAGGACGGCTGATGAGCTTTTTGGTGACGAGGTGGGCGCCCACCAGCGCCGTACCGACCAGCAGGCCATGGCCCAGCAGGGGCCGCTGTTCTATGAAGACCAGCTGGTCAGCCGCGTGACGGGCAAGGTGCAGCATGTGGAGCTGGTCAAGGTGGCCATTCGCGACGAAGCGGGACAGGTGACCGGGCTGTTGGGCATTGCGCGCGACATCACGGCGCGCAAGGAAGCGCAGTCCATGCTGATCGCCGCCAAGGAGGCGGCCGAAGCCGGCGAGCGCGCCAAGGCCGAGTTCCTGGCCAACATGAGCCACGAAATCCGCACGCCCATGAACGCGGTGATCGGCATGAGCGACCTGCTGCTGGACACGCCGCTGACGGCCACCCAGCGCGAATTTGCCGAGACCATCCGCACCAGCGGTGACGCACTGCTGGTGCTCATCAACGACATCCTGGATTTTTCCAAGATCGAATCAGGCAACCTCACGCTGGAACACGTACCGGTGAACCTGACCGAGTGCGTGGAAAGCGCGCTGGACCTCACCAGCGGACCGGCGGTGGCCAAGGGCCTGGACCTGCTCTACTGGATCGAGGACGATGTGCCGCGTGCCATCTTTGGCGACATGACGCGGCTGCGCCAGGTGTTCATCAACCTCATCAACAATGCCGTCAAGTTCACCCAGCGCGGCGAGGTGGTGGTGATGCTGTCACGGCGCCACACGGTGGACGGCGCGCCGCTGCTGCACGGCTCGGTGCGCGACACGGGTATCGGCATCCCGGCCGACCGGCTGGACAGGCTGTTCCAGGTGTTCAGCCAGGTGGATGCATCCACGACCCGCCAGTACGGCGGCACCGGGCTGGGCCTGGCGATCTGCCGGCGCCTGATCACACTGATGGGCGGGCGCATCTGGGTCGAGTCCACGGCGGGTGAAGGCTCGACCTTCCAGTTTGAAATCCCGATGCAGACGGTGCCCTCCGGGCCCAGCCCGTGGATCAACAGGAAGGCCGTCAGCCTGTCGGGCAAGCGCATCCTGCTGGTGGACGACAACGCTACCAACCGCCACATCCTGACCCTGCAGACGGCGCGCTGGGGCATGCTGCCGCGCGCGGCGTCCTCGGGCCAGCAGGCGCTGGCCTGGCTGGACTCGGGCGAGGCCTTCGATGCGGCCGTGCTGGACGTGCAGATGCCCGGCATGGACGGCTACACCCTGGCGGCCGAGCTGCGCAAGCGCTTCAGCGCCGCGCAACTGCCGCTGCTGGTGCTGACCTCGCTGGGCGACGACGGCGGCCAGCTGGCCGGACTGGGCGTGGCCCAGACCCTGACCAAGCCGACCAAGGCGCAGGTGCTGTTCGATGCCGTGTCCGGTCTGTTCGAAAGGCCCGCGGCCGCCGTGGTGCAGGCCGGCATGACCGATACGGGGACGGCCAGGGCGCCCCGGCTGGCGGACCAGCTGCCGTTGCGGGTGCTGCTGGCCGAAGACAACGAGGTCAACCAGCGTGTGGCCTCGCTGATCCTCGGCGGCCTGGGCTTTGACATCCGGGTTGTGGTCAACGGGCTGCAGGCACTGGACGCGGTCGAAGCCGCATTGCAGGCGGGCGAGCCTTTTGATGTCGTGCTGATGGACGTGCAGATGCCCGAACTCGACGGCCTGGAGGCCACCCGCCGGTTGTGCGAGCGCCACCCGGTGGGCCGGCGTCCCTGGGTGGTGGCCATGACGGCCAACGCCATGGAAGGTGACCGTGACGACTGCCTGGCCGCCGGCATGGACGACTACCTGAGCAAGCCCATTCGCGCTGCTGCCGTCAGCGATGCCTTGCGCCGCGCTGGCGCCGGGCTGGCGGCGCGGCGGTGAGGGCGCCCCGGCACCATGGCATTTGACATCCGCACCCTGTCGCTGATCTCGGGCCTGGCCTGCCTGGTGTTTGCGTTCGCCACCTGGACCGTGGCGCGGCTGCACCCGGCACAGCGCCACCTGCGTGACTGGGCGCGCGGCGCAGCCATGGGCGTGGCCGGCAATGCGCTGCTGATGCTGCGCACGGTGATCCCCGACCTGCTGTCCATCGTGGTCGCCAACGCCGTGCTGATCATGGGCACGGGTTACCTGTACCTGGCCACACGCAGCCTGCTGGGCCTGTCGCGGCCCGCCAGCTGGCCCTGGCTGCTGATGGCCGCGTCGCTGCCGCCGCAGATGTGGTTCACCTACGTGCAGCCCAGCGTGCCGGCGCGCATCGTGGCCGTGTCGCTGCTGGTCATCCCGAGCATGCTGGCGGCCGGATGGGCGTTCTGGCATTACGACCTGAAACTGGGTCCGGGCCGGCTGCGTCTGGCCAACCGGCTCACCGCCATCGTGTTCATCAGCGGCGCCGTGGTGTTCGGTGTGCGCATCGGCCCGGCGCTGTCCAACATGACCGACACGCACTACACCGTCACCACCAGCGCCTTGCTGGTGGGTCCGTACCTGTGGGCGCTGCTGTTCTACGTGTGGCTGTCCATCCAGGTCACGCTGACTGTGAGCGAAAGGCTGGAGCGCGAGCTGCTGCAGGCGCGCGACAGGGCCGAGGCCGCCAACCTGGCCAAAAGCCGGTTCCTCGCAACCATGAGCCACGAAATCCGCACACCGATGAACGGCATCCTGGGCATGGCGCAACTCATGCAGCAGCCTGGCGTCGGCGATCGCGACCGGGAGGAGGCGGCCCGGACCATCCTGCAGTCGGGGCAGACCCTGCTGACGCTGCTCAATGACATCCTGGACCTGTCCAAGGTGGAGGCCGGCAAGTTCGAGCTCAATGCGGCCCCTTTCGAGCCGGCGCAGCTGCTGCGCGAGATCGAAACCCTGTTCAGCGAAAGCGCCCGCGTGCGGGCGCTGCAGCTCAGCGCGCAATGGCACGGCGGCGAAGGCCAGTATTACCAGGGCGATGCCATGCGGCTGCGCCAGATGCTGGCCAACCTGGTGGGCAATGCGGTGAAATTCACACCGCAAGGCAGTGTGCACATCGAGGCGCGGGAAGTGTCCGACGGACAGTCCGCGGCGCTCGAGTTCGCCGTGACCGACACGGGCATCGGCCTGGGCGCGACCCAGCGCGCCCAGGTGTTCGAGCCGTTCCAGCAGGCTGACAGTTCCATCACGCGCCAGTACGGCGGCAGCGGGCTGGGCTTGTCCATCGTGAAAAGCCTGGCGCACCTCATGGGGGGCCACGTGGGCGTGGACAGCGTGCCCGGGCGGGGTTCCCGGTTCTGGTTCCGGGTGCCTGCGGCCCGCGTCGCTGCGCCGCAGGCCTTGCCGCCGCTCGCGCCCCAGCCAGTACCGCAGCCGGACACCTCATGCGATCCTGCCGTGGCCCCGGTACTGGTGGTGGAAGACAACGCCACCAACCGCGCGGTGGTGACGGCCATGCTGCGCAAGCTGGGTCTGACGCCCGTGCTGGCTGACAACGGCGAGCAGGGCGTCGCCCGTGTGTGCCAGGGTGAGGCCCTTTCGGCCGTGCTGATGGATGTGCAGATGCCGGTCATGGATGGCTACGAGGCCACGCGCCGCATCCGTCAGTGGGAATCGCAGCAGGGCCGTCCGCGCCTGCCCATCATTGCGTTGACCGCCGACGCTTACGAAGAGGACCGCCAGCGCTGTCTGGACAGTGGCATGGACGACTTCCTGCCCAAGCCGCTGAACTACCGCCAGCTGCAGGATGTGCTGGGCAAATGGGTGGGCTGACGACGGCTCAGCCCTTGCCGCGCAGCCGGTCGTTGCAGTGTTTCACCAGATCCAGCAGCGGCAGCTGCGGCCCCGCCACGGCCAGCAGTGCCGACAGGTCCTTGGGCAGGCAGGGGCCGCCAAAACCACGCTGTCCGTCGTGCCCGGGAACCGACAGGTGCGACGCGCCGATACGCGGGTCCAGCGCCAGGATCCGGGAGAACGCGTCATAGTCCACGCCAAGCGCCCCGCAGGCATCGGCCATCTGGTTCGCAAAGGTCACCTTCAGTGCCAGGTAGGCGTTGGTGGCATGTTTGACAAGTTCTGCCGTTGCGGCGTCAGTGGTCACCACCTGCGCACCCGGTGACAGCGCACGCCAGACGGGCGCCAGCGCGTCCAGCTGCTGGGCAGCAGGTGCCGGTACGGGCAGACCCACGACGATGCGCGTGGCCCCGGCCAGATCCTGCGCGGCGGCATGCTGGCGCATGAACTCCGGCGACACGACGATGCCCAGCGGTGCGTGCTTTTGCGCCAGTGCCTGCGTGGTGCCGGGAGGCACCGTGCTGCGGATGACCACCAGGGGTTCAGTACCGGCCGCGCGGGCGGCCGCGGCCAGCTGGGCCACTGACGCCTCCACGATCGTCAGGTCGGCGGCGCCGTTCGGGGTCGCCGGTGTGGGCACACACACAAACACCACGGCGCAGTTGCGCGCCAGCAGGGCGATGCTGTGGCCATCCGTACGCGCGGGATCGCTGTGCAGCAGTCCAAACGACGGCGCCAGCGCGTCTGCCAGTGCCTGCCCCACATGGCCCAGACCGACAATGCCAATGACTGGCGGCGTTGCTGCCATGGCGTCAGTGTCCCAGACCCAGTGGGGGCTCGCTGAAGCCGCGGCGCGGCGCGGATGACTCCGTCCGCGAACCGTCGGCGTTGATGGCAATGCCGCCCTGGCACGACACAATCTCCAGCCCCTGCTGGTGGCACAGTGCGCCCAGGGCCACATCACCCCCGTTGTGGCGCAACGTGGCCGGTGGCCAGTCAAAACGGCGCAGCAGCGCCAGCGGCACCACAAACCAGCCGCCGGTGACAAAGCGTGTGGCTTCGGGCATGGCGCGGCCGGTGTACCAGGGCTGGGCACGCACCCATGCGCGCTCGGCTGGCGACTGCACCCGCAGGTAGGCTGCGCCCAGCATGCCCTGGGTGGCCAGTGCGGCGCCATGGACAGACTTCAGCCAGTGCGCCACGTCAATGCCGGGCAAGAGGCACGAGTCGTCGTCAAACCACATCAGGTGTTTGGCGTCCCCGGTGTATCCGTGCACCAGGCGGTGCATCATGGGGTACTTGTAGATCTGGGGGCTGGCTTCGATGAAGTCCACCCCGGGCAGTGTCGCGTCAATCAGGGCGCGCGAGGCGGGGGACACCTCGTTCAGGCCGATGCGCAGATCCACGGCGCCGGTGTCGCGCAGCGCCCGCAGGGACAGTGCGCAGCGCTGCGCCAGCGCGGGAAAGTCGCCGTAGAAGAGCGCACACACCAGGAACCGGGCAGGTGTCATGGGGCATGATTCTGCCCCGGCAGGGTCCGGGCGCGTGCGCCGCTGCTCTTTTTACTGGGCTTCGATCTTTGCTTCGCGGATGGCCTTTTCCCACTTGACCGTTTCCACGCGGTTGCGTTCGGCCAGGGCGGCCGGCGTGCCGGGGTCGATCGCAAAACCATTGGGCGCGAACTTGTCCTGCAGGTCCTTGGTGTTGGCGGCGGCATTCAGCGCGGCGTTGAGCTTGTTGATCACGTCGGCGGGCGTGCCGGCCGGCGCGAACGCCGCAAAGTACGCGGTCAGCTCGTAGTCCTTCAGGCCCAGGGCTTCGTTGACGGTGGGCAGCTCGGGCACGGCGGCCGAACGCTTGCTGCTGGTCACGGCCAGACCGCGGATCTTGCCGCCCTTGTGCTGGGGCACGGTCACGGCAAAGTCGGCGGTGAACATCATCACCTGGCCGCCGATCAGGTCGGTCATGGCTGCCGGGCCGCTCTTGTAGGGAATGCTGTTGAATGTCACGCCGGTCATGCTTGCCAGCATGGCGGAGGACACCAGCTGCGAGGTGCTGGCGCTGGCGGCGCTGACCTGGCCGGGCTTGGCCTTGGCGAGGTCGATGAATTCCTTGAGCGTTTTGGCTGGCACGTCGTTGTTCACGGCCACCATCAGCGGCACCGAGCCCATGAAGCCGATCGGCGTGAAGGCGGTGTCCTGGTTGTAGGGCAGCGACTTCATCAGGTATTTCAGCGCGGCGTTGGTGCTGTTGGTGCCGATCAGGATGGTGTAGCCGTCGGGTGCAGCCTTGGCCACGTCGGCGGCGCCCAGCATGCCGTTCACGCCGGGCTTGTTCTCGACCACGATGGTCTGGCCCAGCGTCTCGGCCATCTTGGCGGCAAAGGCACGGCCGATCTGGTCGGTGGCGCTTCCGGCAGCGAACGGCACGATGGCCTTGATGGGCTTGTTGGGATATGCCTGGGCCAGCACGGCGCTGCTTCCCAGGGTGGTGGCGGCCAGGACGGCCAGGGTGACCGCGCGGCGGGTGTTGGAACGCATGGGGGAGTCTCCTTCAGGTTGAGTTGTATGACGAGTTTAAGGGGCGGTGGTGTCCAGTTCGATGGCCAGCACGGCGGCGCTGAGGGTCTTGCCGTGCGCGTCCAGTGCCAGGGAACGCGTGACGCCGCCGCCCAGCGCGTCGTGCATCACGAAATGCACGGCGCCCAGGTGGGGCAACGGGTAGCGCACGATGGCGCCATGAACCACGCCGCGGTAGTGTTCACGCACGCGCTCCACGGTCAGCGTGCGCTCCAGCACAGGATAGTGCGCCGGGTCGCGGGCAATGACGCTGAGCGTGGCGCGGTTGCCCTTGTCGCCCGAACGGGCCAGCGCGATGTCATGGACTTTCATGGCGCCAGCTCCAGGATGTGGCATTCAGGGTGCACGCACTCACGCGGCACCAGCACCGACGCGGCGGCCACCACCTCGCGCACCGATTGCATGACACCGCCACCGGCAGCCGGGCCGTTGATGTAGAGCGACTCCACCTCCAGCCCGGCCTGTTCGGCCAGGGCGCGCGTGGGCGCGCGCAGTGCCAGACGCACGCGCACTTCGTAGGGCTCGTGTCCGGCACCGTGCGCGGGGCCATGCATGGCGTTCACACCGATCAGTTCGGCGCGGTGTTCCAGATGGTCCAGACCCAACACCTCCAGGCGGTGCTTCAGCACGGCCAGCGCCAGTTCGCCGCGGGCACGGGCACCGGGGCCAGCGTAGGAAATCTGCCCTTCACCGATAAAGCCTTCTCGAAAGCCGACGGTGGCTTTCAGGTGCGTGGGGCGCGCGGCGCCGCCGGCACCGGATACTTGCACGCGATCGGGGCCTGCTTCGCGCAACAGGACACGTGAAAAATCGGCGATCACATCGGCCTGCAGGTAGCGCTGCGGGTCTTCGACCTCGTACAGCAGCTGGGCCGTACAGGTCAGCCGGTCCACACGGCCGCCGGTGCCGGGCAACTTGGTGATGGTGAAGCCGCCGTCGGCGTCGACCTCGGCCAGCGGAAAGCCCACTGTGGCCAGGTCAGGAATGTCCACGTGGCCGGGGTCGGCAATGTAGCCGCCCGTGACCTGGGCCGAGCATTCGAGCAGGTGGCCCACGCAGATGCCGCGGCCCATCATTTCCCAGTCGGTGCCGTCCCAGCCGAAGTGGTGCATCAGCGGCGCCAGGAACAGCGACGGGTCGGCCACGCGGCCGGTGATGATCACGTCGGCGCCCGAACGCAGCGCGGGCAGCAAAGCGTCGGCGCCCAGGTACACGTTGGCGGAAATCAGCTGTCCGTCCAGGCTGCGCACGGTATCGGTGCTGTCAATCAGCGGCACGTCGTTGGCCTGCAGCCAGGGCAGCACGTCATCGCCTGTCACCACCGCCACACGCAGTCTTTTCAGGCCCAGCTCGCGCGCCACCTGCAACACCGCTTCGCCGGCGGCCAGCGGATTGGCCGCGCCCATGTTGGTGATGATGGTGACACCCTGGCGCGTGCAGGCGGGCAACACCGCGCGCATGCGTGCGGCCAGCAGCGGGTCGTAGCCTGTCTGCGGGTCATGGCTGCGGCGCAGCTGCGCCAGGGCGATGGTCCGCTCGGCCAGGCATTCGAACACCAGGGCATTGAGCGCACCGCGCTCGGCCAGGTCCTGCGCCGGATCAATGCGGTCGCCCGAATAGCCGGCGCCCGATCCAATGCGGTAGGTAGTCATGCGCGGCATTATTTCACCCGGGGTGCCGGCGGCCCGTTCGCAATTGGCGCAGGCTGCGGGCGCAAAATGCGTAGATGAAGGTG
>CAZUJD010000023.1:0-2197 GCA_964620025.1 uncultured Ramlibacter sp.
CGCTACACCCTGGCCGAGCTGCAGACCGTAGTTCAGGTGGCTCAGGTGTTTGTGGACAAGTGCACCGAACTGGTCTGCCGTGACTTGCTGGACACCGCCACAGCCAGCATGGCCAAGTACTGGTGCAGCGACCTGCAGTGCAAGGTCATGGATGAGTGCGTGCAGCTGCACGGGGGTTACGGCTACATGTGGGAATACCCGATTACCCGCGCGTATGCCGATGCGCGCGTGCAGCGCATTTACGGCGGGACCAATGAAATCATGAAGGAAGTGATCACACGGGCGATGGGCCTGGGCGGCCGCTAGCGGCGGTCAGGGCAGGGCGGCGGCAAACGCGGCTGCGAAGACGTCGGCGCGGCCAGCCTGCAGGAACGCCAGTGCGCAGGACAGCGCGGCATCGGGCACCTCGGCCGCCGCAGCGCATTGGTTCTGTGGGACCCGCAGCCCTGCACCTGTCCCGGCGGGCTGCGCCGCGGTGTCAGATTGGGGAGCGAGCAGTTCCACGTCGGGGACCACGCCCGACTTGTTGACGGTGCGGCCCAGCGGGCCGTAGTACAGCGCGCTGGTGATCTTCACGGCGCCGCGGCCTTCGCCCAGCGAGTAGGTGGTCTGCACGCTGCCCTTGCCAAAGCTGCGCTGGCCCATCACCGTGGCACGGCCGTTTTCCTGCAAGGCGGCGGCGACCAGCTCCGAGGCCGAGGCCGAGTTCTTGTCCACCAGTACCACCATGGGCGTTCCAGCCAGCAGCTCGGCGCTGTCAGCCTGCCAGATCCGTTCGCTGGCGGGTGTGCGGCCACGCATGGAGGCGATGTCGCCGCGGCTCAGGAAGGCATCGGCCACCCGTACTGCTTCACGGACCAGACCTCCCGGATTGCCACGCAGATCCAGCACCACGCCCAGGGGCCGGTGCATCGCGGTGGCTTCAGCCACGGCATCAGTCAGTGCAGTGGCCACCGGACCGCTGAAAGATGCCAGGCGCAGCACCAGGGCGTCGCCCTGCATGCGCCAGCGCAGCAGCTGGCGGCGTATGGTGTCGCGGGTCAGCGCCAGGGTGAAGTCGTCCGCGCCGTCTCGCCGTACCACCAGGGACACCTGCGTGCCCACCTCGCCGCGCATGCGGGCAATGGCATCGGCCAGCGGTACACCCCGCATCGGCTTGTCGTCCACCTGCAGGATCAGATCGCCCGCGCGCAGCCCGGCCCGGGCTGCAGGCCCGCCCGGCATGGGTGCGGTGATGCGCACCCCGGCATCAGATGATTCCACTTCGATGCCCAGGCCCACAAAGCTCCCGCTGGACGACACCTGGTCGTTCCGGTAGGCCTGGGCGTCCAGGTAGCGTGCGTAGGGGTCGAACGAACGCAGCGCGGCATTCATGGCCGTGCGAAAGACGTCCACCGGGTCGCCCTCTGCGGCAGGCAGCGGTTCGAGTACCTTGAGCGCCGCGGCGGCCATTGCGGCAAAGTCGGCTTCGGTGGCGTGGCTGCGCTGCACGCGCTGCAATACCGCAGTCAGCAGTTCGCGGTGCTGTCCGGCCTGGTCGCCGGGATGGACAGCCCTCAGGTAGGCTGCCTGCAGCGACGCCAGGATGTCTTCGCTCAGGGGCTGGGCGCCATGCGCGGCGCCGGGGACCCAGATGAGCGAGGCGGCGGCGAACAGCCAGGCCGCAGCGGCCGGTGAGCGTAGCGTCCTGGGCAAGTTGGGCATGGCAGGTCGTGCGTGAGCGGTGGATCTTCAGGATCAGGCCGTGGGCGCCAACCCCATCTCCAGCAATGATCCGAATTCGGTCGCAAAGTTCACTGACACGCGCGCATGCACTGCCCCCTGTTCGTCGTAAAAGCTGCGCCGGCCCCGTGTGGCAAATACGCCTTCGTGCCACACGTTGGGGTGCATCAGCAAGCCTTGTCCTCCCTTGAACCAGAAACATTTGAAGTCCTGCAGCTTCACATCGTCGCCCGGCAGGGCCATGGGCACCAGAAAGGGGCCTGGTTCACGGGGAAAGAACATCTGCCCGCCGTCAGGGTGATAGTTGCAATGCCACAGCAGCAGCCGTGTCGGGTCGCGGTGGTGGTCGGTACTGGCGTGTTCGGGCAGGGTGCCGTAGCCAAGTATGTAGTGCCCGCCCACGGCGTCGTTCCTGCCGTACAGGATGTCGCCTTCCCACTCGCTGACGAAGGTGCCGACTGTGGTGCCGCCTTCA
>CAZUJD010000023.1:2207-18008 GCA_964620025.1 uncultured Ramlibacter sp.
TCGTCCACCAGCAGACCGTAACCCTGCAGGCTTTCGGGTGTGGCCTCGACCACGGGGATGCGGACCGTGGCGAGACCGGCACGCAGGTTGGGGTTCAGGTAGTCGGGCGCGGGGGCCGGCGCAATGGGCTTCATGGGCAGACATGTTTGCGCATACCATGGCTGCAGCGCAAGACTTTTATTGCGCCACAACAACGGAGACGGCATGGCGCACATTGAAACGGACTACCTCATCGTGGGTGCAGGCGCTTCGGGCCTGGCCTTTGCGGACACCCTGCTGGCGGAGCAGCCCGATGTGCACATCACCATCGTGGACCGGCATGGCAAGCCCGGCGGGCACTGGAACGATGCCTATGCGTTCGTCAACCTGCACCAGCCGTCAGCCTTCTATGGGGTCAACTCCCTGCCACTGGGTGCCAACCGCAAGGACACTGCGGGCACGAATCAGGGCTTCTATGAACTGGCCTCGGGCGCCGAGGTGGCTGGCTATTTCAATACCGTCATGAACCAGAAGCTGCTGCCCGGCGGCCGCGTGAGTTACCACCCCATGAGCGATTGGCAGGCTGGCCAGGGCGATGACCTGGAGGGGCACATTGTGTCCATCCTGTCAGGCACCCAAACGTCGGTGGCGGTGCGGCGCAAGGTCGTGAATGCCGCCTATGCCAGCCCGCGCGTGCCCAGTACCCACAAGCCGAAGTTCGCGGTTGCTGAAGGCGTCCGTCTGGTGCCTCCCAATGCGCTGGTGAACCTGTGGCAAAGCGATGCCAGGCCGGCCCGCTATGTGATCGTGGGCGCAGGCAAGACCGCCATGGACGTGGGCGTGTGGCTGCTGGGCTGTGGCGCCAGCGCCGATGCCATCGAATGGGTCATGCCGCGCGACTCCTGGCTGATCAACCGCGCCACCACCCAGCCAGGCATGGAGTTCTTCAAGGACAGCATCGGCGGCCAGGTCGAGCAGATGGATGCGTTCGCCCAGGCCACGTCGGTGCCTGACCTGTTCCTGCGGCTGGAATCTGCACAGCAGATGTTCCGCATCGACCCCGCCCGGACGCCCACGATGTTTCACTACGCCACCATTTCGCAGGGCGAAGTCGCGATGCTGCGCCAGATCACCCGCGTGATCCGCATGGGGCATCTGCAGGCGATCGAGCCGGCCCGCATGGTGCTGGCCGAAGGCACAGTGGCGGTGGCGCCGGACACGCTGTTCATTGACTGCACGGCTTCGGCGGTGGAGCCACGACCGGTTCAGCCCATTTTCCAGCCCGGCCGCATAGTCCTGCAGCTGGTCCGGGCACCGCTGCCCACCTTCAGCGCGGCCCTCACGGCCTATGTGGAGGCGCACTACCCCGATGACGCCACCCGCAACAACCTGTGCGCCACGGTGCCGTTCCCCGATGGCATAGAAGGCTACCCGGCTTCGGTGGCCGTCAGCATGGCCAACCAGTTCAAGTGGAGCCAGGACAAGGGCTTGCGCCAATGGATTCGTGCCAGCCGGCTGGACGGCTTTGGCAAGATGATTGGCGAGCTGGATCCGGCAGACACGGAAAAAATGGCCCTGCTTGCAAAACTCAAGCAATGCTCGATGGCGGCCATGGGCAACATGCCCCGGTTGATGGGTGCGCCCACGCGTCAGGCGGGCTGATCGGTTGTCGGCAGAATGACCACTGACGCAAACCCCAAGTGGTGCATGAATTCGCGCAGCAGCGTCAGCGTGGCGGCGAATGGGGGGTCGGTGCGCACGCCGCTGATGGACGCTGGCCGGCCCAGGGCAACGTCCACCAGCAGGTTGTAGACGCGCTCCACGTCCAGCAGGGGCAGCACCAGGCGGGGTGCATCGGTCAGGCCGGCGGCATGTGCAATGTGCCGGATGGCGGCGTCTGCGGTGTACAGGGTGCCTCCGGGTGGCAGTTGACGGGCCAGCGGCATGACGTGATCCTCTACCGCCATGATGGCCAGTTCCATCTCGTGCGGCGTGGGTGGATCGTGACGGAACCCGGTTTCTCCGCACCGAAGTGCGCCGACAGGCAGCGTCACCAGTACCTCAGGCTGCAGGCCCGCTCCCGCCTGAACCTGCGTGGTCTCATTGCCAACTAGCAATACCACCATGGTCTGGCCTGCAGCGTCGGCGTTGGCGGCGCGCCACACGGTGGATTGCGCTGTCCCTGTTTGACCGTTCATGGGCTTGCCTTTGTTCCGATGGGCCCGCAGGCGGGTGCGGTGGCGATGGAGGCTGCTTCGTTTCGCAGCAACGGAATCGGCCCCTGCAGCAGGTGGCCAAGGGCGTCGGACAGCGTCAGGGTTACGACCGGACTGGTCGCCGCGGCAGTGCTGAACTGCAACCGCAGTGTGGCCTGGGTGGTTGCTACAACCCGGCCTTCCGTGGTCTCCAGGGTGCCGGTGACAACCGTCAGCCCGGCGGCATCGGTCAACCAGCTGCCAGTGGACACGAAGCGCAGACAGGGTGCAGCCAGTTCGACACGTTCGGGCTCCAGTCGCAGATAGGCCTGCTGGCAGTCTGGGGGGCAACCGGCACCCGGGGCGGTGACGCTGCTGGTGCCTGCCGTGGTGGTCGCCGTCAGGCTTCCGCTGAAACCCAGGCTTGGGCCGGTACCGGTGCCTCCGGTCCCCGGACCACAGGCGGCAAGGCCCAGCGAGATCAACAACGCGATCAGCAGCCGACACAGGCCGGCGCGAATGTCAAAGTGGCTCGTCATCATGGTTCGCTGCATAAAAGTAGCTTCCAAAGCGCGCGCGGTACACGCGTTGTGCCGGGGTTGCATGTGTCTGGTCGTGCTCGAACCGGTCCTGCGCTTCACGCAGGACGGTGCGCAAGGCCTGCCGCCAGGCTTTGGCCGCCACCGCATGAAGGTGCCGGGCTGATTCGACGGTAAGGTCATCCACAAACACAGCCTGCTCAAGGTAATTGTTCTGGCTGTCCAGGTTCAGTGTGGCGGCTGCAAGGTGGTCATGGGCGTTGTCACGCAGTAACGCCACCATCTCGGCAAAACCCTGCTTCGGCACAAATCCGGGCGCAAGCAGGCGGACCTGGCGATCGGCATGCTCGGCCATGCCCAGTCGCTCCAGTTCGGCCAGCACAGCGCGTGGGCGGATATCGCTGCTGACCTCGCAGACAAGTGAGTCAAAGCTGGGCGCATCGCCATAACGGGGCAGCGTGAGGGGGGTGCCATCGATGTCCTGGTAGGCCGCGCCGCCCAGCCAGCGGGCGACCACCTGGCTGGCCAGGTTCAGGGGTTCCTCGCCCTGGCGGGATGGCTGTGCTGCGACTTGGCCCAGCGTGCGCACGTCCCGCCGGTGTACGCCGGACAGCAGGCTCACGGCGCTGTCGGTCTGCTTTTGACCGGTGCGGGTCAGTTCGTCGCGGGCCGCGTCCACGAATACCTGCTTGAGTGCGGCGGCAAAAGCCGGGTAGGCCACGCCGTGGCGCAACAACAGCCGCGCCACTGGCCGCAACAACCGCAAAGCTGCTGGCAAAACTGTGGATGAGCGGGACGTCGAGTCAACCATGAATGGCTGGGGATGGTACTGGAGACGCTTGTAAAGAAGAAATATGTGGAATATTATCCCGCAAAAATGAACAGGGCTGGAGCCAACATGCAATCAAAAGACATTTCAGGTGGGTATCGGCGGGCTGTGGCTGGCAGCCTTTTGCTGTTGCTCTCTGCCTGTGGGGGCGGAAGTGGCGGTACCTCAGCCGATCCCGGTTTAGGGACTGGGGCCGGTAATCAAGCGCAAGCCAGCACGCTGGTGCAGGCCGCCCCGGGGGACCTGCTGGCTTATTTCAGGACCCGCCTGGCGGCAGGACCACGTCTGGGCGTTGCCACACTGGCATCTGCTTCAGCGGGGAGCGTCGCAGCGCCGTCGTATGCCGGAACGCAGGTGCAGGAGCAGGGTGTTGACGAAGACGACCTGATCAAGACCGACGGCGGGATGGTTTATGCGCTTCATCCGGGCACCTGGACCGACGGTCGCCGCGCTCCCCCCCGATTGACCGCGCACCAGCGACAGGCCGATTCAAGCCTGTCGGGGCGCGGCAGCCTGACACTGAACGCCGACTTCATCGCACAGGGCATGTACCTGCCATCGGGTCTGGGGCGCCTGGCTGTGCTGGGGCAGCGACAGGCAGACGAAGTCTGGATAGCCGCGCAGACCGGGATTGCAGCGCAGCTTTCTTTCCCGTTTGTGCCGCCATCGCAACGCACGCTGTCACTGGAGGTCTTCAGGGCAAGCGGCCAGGCCATTCCTGAGTCGTCATGGCGGGTCGAAATCGATGGTTCGCTGGTGGGCAGCCGCATGATTGGCAGCGTGCTGTATGTAGTAAGCAGCTGGACGCCAGACACCGGCATCTACCTGGCGCCGGCCGACAGCTCGCCGGCCCAGGTCAGCGCGGCGATGGCGTCCCTCAGTACGGCCGACCTGCTGCCACGCATCCGGGTCAATGGCGGTCCGGCCCAGCCCCTGGTAGGGGAGACCGACTGCTTTGTACAGCCAGCGAATGCGTCGCCGATAGTCCAGTTGACCACCATCACCGCCGTGGACCTGTCGGCGCCTGGTGTGTCCCACCGCAGTCATTGCTTTGCTGGTGGCATTGACGCGTTGTACATGTCGTCCGGCCATGTGTACCTGGCCAGTTCGCGTTCGCACTGGAGCATGGGGGATGCGCAGCTGGCAATCGTCGCGCCTGTGAGCAGCACGGACATCCACAAGTTCAGCCTGCGGGGCATGCAGGTTGATTACCGTGGCTCGGGTGAGGTGGCGGGCCACCTGGGTTGGGATACTGAAAAGAAGCCCTATCGCATGAGCGAACACAACGGTGACCTGCGCGTGCTGGGCTTCACCGGCGAGACAGGCTGGCTTTCAGGCGCAGGCACCGTCCGTACGACCGCGGCTCCCGAATCGCCTGCAACCCTGACAGTGCTGCGCGAAAACCCGGGGCAACGCCAGCTCATCACAGTGGCAACACTGCCCAACAGCCGGCGCCCGGCAGCCCTGGGCAAAGCCGGCGAACAGGTGTACGCGGTGCACTACGCGGGTTCGCAAGCCTATGTGGTGACCTTTCGCCGAACCGACCCGCTGTATGTGCTGGACCTGTCCGACCCGGCAGATCCCAAAACCGTTGGCGAGCTGAAGATGCCCGGTTACTCAGACTACCTCTATCCGTTGCCGCAAGGCAAGCTGCTGGGTGTGGGGCGTGAGGCCACTGAACAGGGGGCCGTGCAGGGATTGAAGCTGGCTCTGTTTGACGTGGCAGATCCGGCAAGTCCCCGCCTGCTGGCCAGTCAGGTGCTGGGCGACGTGGGTAGTGCCAGTGCGCTGGACTACAGCCGCCATGGGATCAACCTGCTGTTGCAGGGCAACCGCGTCCAGGTGGCATTGCCCGTGCGGGTCACTGGTCGAAGCGGTGGGGCCCTGACGCCCGGCTGGCAGGGCCTGGCCCGCTATGTTGCAGATGCCGCTGCCGGCACGCTGACCGCACGTCCAGCCATGGAGTCGGTGCGATTTGACGGTACCGAGGCCGATGCGGCGCGGTATGCCCGATTCGACCTGGCCGGTGAACGCAGCGTACAGACAGACCATGGCGTGTACTACCTGAGCGGTGGGGACGTGGTCTACGCTCCCTGAGGCGCCGGTCCTGGTGGCTGGCATGGCCTCTATGATTCCCCCCATAACTACCTGAGGGGATTGCATGTCTGTCACACACCGCCTGGCCGTTATTGGGGCCATGCTTGCCCTGCTGGGTGCTGCAGGCTGCTCCACCGCACCGACGGCCCCCGTGTTGCTACAGGCGCAGGCTGGCGGCGCATTGGCACCACTGGTGCCCTTGCGGCGCTTCGTCGCCAACATCGACTTTGCCGGCGGCTTCATCATCTCGCCTGACGGCCAGCGCCTGCTGTGGCAACAGACTGTCGGCACCGATGTGGGCCTGGCGGTGCGTACCGTGGAGACCGGTGGGCCGGTCACGACGTTTGCTGTGGGCAACATGGGCCGGCGCGGCGGTCTGCAGCGCTGGCTGGGTGACAGCCGCCACGTGGTTTACAGCAAGGACCCCAGTGGTGACGAAAATACCCAGCTGTTCGTGCAGGACACGCAGCAGCCTTTTGCCCCCTGGGCCGTGACCCCTCAGCGCGGCGTGCGCGCCGAATACTACGGCCGCGCCGGTCACAGCGGCGCGAAGTTCTTCTTTGCCAGCAACCAGCGCGACCGTGCCACGCTGGACCTGTATGAGGCCGATGCCGCCACCCGCACGGTGCGCGAGGTGGCCCGCAGCGACGGCAACGTCACCAGCTGGATCATCGGCAGTGACTACCGGCTGGCCGGGCGCGGCCGCCAGCTGGGGCGTGAGGACGGCGCAGGGGTGGCGGTGGAACTGCTGCAGCCTGACGGCAGCTGGCGACTGCTCAAAACCGTGGGCGGCTTTGACAGCTACTGGGTCAGCCGGCTGGACCCAGCGGCCGGCCGCGCCTGGGTGCACACCAATATCGGCCGCGACCGGATCGTGCTGGCTGAAGTGGACCTGGCCACCGGCCAGGAAAAAGTGCTGGCCAGCCACCCCGAGGTGGATCTGAGCTTTGGCCTGTTTCCCGCAGGAGCAGGTGGTCCGATCGGCTATGTGAGCGAACCGGGCCTGCCCCGGATGGACTACCTGGACACGGCTCTGGGCGCTGATGTACAGGCCGCCGTGCAAAAGGCGCTGGCGTCGGGCTTGCTGGCCGCACCACCGGTCATGACGCGACCCCAGAACCTGGCCGAAGGCAACCGGCGGATGGTCTTGCGCGCGACCGGGCATTTCGAGTCCGCCGAGTTGCTGCTGGACCGTGACACGGGTCAGGTCACGCGGCTGGATCCGGCTGAACACGAGGCAGCAGCCGTTTTGTCGGCGCAACAGCCGTTTGATTTCAGGGCTTCGGATGGGCGCACCATTCACGGGTACATCATCCGCCCGCGCGGTGTGACAGGCCCGGCGCCCATGGTGACCTTGATCCACGGCGGACCCTGGGCGCGCGACTCCTGGAGTCCTGCGGTATTCAATTCCCTGCAGTTGCTGGCCAACCGGGGTTATGCCGTGCTGTCGGTCAACTACCGCGGCTCCACCGGTTATGGCCGCGATCACCTGTGGGCTGCCGAGCGTGAATACTTTGGCCGGCTGCAACAGGATATTGCCGAGGCCGTGCAATGGGCGGTGCGGCAAGGCCATGCCGACCCCAGCCGCCTGGCCGTCATGGGGGCAAGTTTTGGCGGGTTTTCCACGCTGGCCCAACTGATCCAGAAACCGCATGACTACCGCTGTGGCGTCAACATCGTGGGCGTGGCGAACTGGCCGCGGGTGGTGGACAACTGGCCGCCGTTCTGGCGCAACCGCCACTGGTTTGCACGAACTTACGGTGATGTGCGCGTGCCGGCGGATCGCGCGCAGATGCTGGCCAATTCACCGATCTCGCACCTGGACAGGATCACCGCGCCACTGCTGGTGATCCACGGCGGCAACGACATCCGGGTGCTCAAGCAGGACTCCGACGACGTGGTGGCGGCATTGCAGCGGCGCGGCCACCCGGTGGAATACCTGCTGTTTGCGGACGAAGGCCATGCCATCAGCAAATGGCGCAACCGTCTGGCCCTGTGGCGCAAGGTCGAGGACACGCTGGCGACCTGCCTGGGCGGACGCAGCGCCGGTTTTGACCTCTATGAACTGATGCCGCGACAGTAGGCGTATTGGCTTGCAAGCCCTGTCAGAGTTGACAGGGTCTCTCCCTGATGTCCTGTTGATCGCCGCTATAACCGGTGGTCGGCAATGAATGACAGGCCCCACAGGGGCAGGGAGGATTCACATGCTCGGATTCAGGTTGGCTTGCCTGCTCGTCCAGTACCTGGAGCAGACCGCGCGCACGCCGCGCTACCCGGGGGCGGCCCTGCTTTACAACGTGACTACCGGCGCGGTCGAGGCCTGGGCCGCTGACACGCGTGAACATGCGCATGATGTGGGTACACCCGCCGTGAACCTGCAGCGCAGCTACGGCGGCGCGGCATTTGGCAGTTGCGTCATTCTGGTCAGCCAGGCGCCTACGGTGATGTGCATTGGCATGGCGGCGTTGACGGGGGTGCGCCGCGTGGTGCATTGCGCGGCCCTGCTGCGCACGGGATACGCTCCCGGCAATGACCTGGCTGTGACAGCGGCCTATGCCGATCCCGGGCCGCCGCCGAACCACCCGGGCGCCATCACCACATGGTTGGGGGCCTGCGAAGCCCTGCTGGCCGCGCCGCGTGCGTTTGCTGCCGCATTTGCCAACGTACCCGCTGCGGGCGATTACCCGGCCCAGGTGCAGGACGCCATCACCGACCGGGGCATCGCATTGCGCATCCGTACGCCCGATGCGCCGGCACCAGCGGACGGCCCGACAGCACCGGCCGGTGTGGCGGCCGAGTTGGATGCATTCTGGATGACGGTGGCACGCCGGTTGACCGGCCTGATCCACCTGGGGTCCAACCGTGCGGGCGGCGCCGTGCGGGGCCACAACATCGGCTGTGTGCTGGTCAGCGCCGACAACCAGATCCTGGCCTGGGGGGTGAACACCCTGGGCAACCAGCCGACCTTTCATGCGGAGACCAAATGCATCTGGATGTTCCAGCGCCTGTACCGTGGCCAGCTGATACCCGCCGGCGCCACGCTGTACACCACACTGCAGTCGTGCCTGATGTGCTCGGGCACGATCAAGCACGCCTGCGGCGCGAACGCCGTGCGCGTGGTGTATGCGGATGCCGACAAGGTGCGCAACTCGGCGTTGACGGCGGGCGGCGGTGCGCGGGAAACGCCGCTTAGCGCCGTGTTGCGGGCGGCCCACCGCGACGATCTGGAGGCTGGGCAGCACCTGCTGGCGGCGGCGCGCTGGGACCGGGTGCGAAGGGCATTCCATGCGCGCCTGGATCTGGCACTGGCCGGCGGCGGCCCCTATCGCATGGCGCGTGACGTTGCAGCCGTGGGCCAGTTCCTCGTCTTGATGCAGCGGTCCCGGCCCGTGGTGGAAGCTGAAATGGCCCGTCTGGGCGTCGTGCCGCAAATGCCGCAAGCCGTTGTCGAAGCCGTCAATGAGCTGGCCCGGCGCAAGCGTGTCGTGATGCAGGCTGACGGTGGTCCCGACCTGGGACGGCGCATTGCCATCATGATGGCAACCACCCGCGACAATGCCCAGCGCCGGTTCACCCAGCCCTACCGGGACCGCGCAGCGCCCGCGCTGGCACGCCTGGGGCACGAGCGAGCGACCCTGCTGGGCGTGGAACAGGCTGCCAACGCCCTGCCACTCAGCGGTGGTGCGCCCGTGCTGTTGCGCAATCCGCTTCTTTTTGACCGCCTGGAGCAGCGCCTGGAGATCCGCCGGATACAGCCTGAACCGGCCACCCTGGAAGACGCCATGGCCCAGACGCGCGGGCGCATCCGTGATCTCACCACCCAGCTGCATGCGCTGGACCTGCTGCGCCGGGCGCTGGAGCTGCGCCGGGCCTACATCGAAAACTGATCAGTAATCCAGCCGGAAGCGCGTGCCGCGCAGGCTCAGCACGGCGCTCTTGGCGCCGATGCTTTCCAGCACCAGGTCGGGTGCCAGAGTGGCACCCTCATTGAGCACCTGGCCATTGACGATCAGGATGCGCTGCGACGGGTTGCTGGAGTACACCGAGCCGCTGACCACCAGCTTGGGCACCGTGCGGCGGATGTCTTCAGGCAGCTCACCCAAGGCCGGCACGGGCGCCGCCGCCGCCGATGCCGCTTCGCGCCGCTGCAGCGGCACGGGGCGCGCCGGCGCTGCCGCAGCGGGTTGTGCGGCCGGCGGCCGGACAACGGATGGCGGCGGCAGGGAGGGGCGCTGTTGTACGCCGGGCACGGGCGTCGTCGCAGGCAGCGGGGCTGGCGCAGCCACGGCTGCGGGCACCTGAACGACGGCAGGTTCTGAAACCGGTGCGGGCGAAGGCGCCGGACCGGGCGCAGTTGAAGGAGCTGGCGCCGCTTGCGTGCTGTCGGCCTGCCAGTACAGCGCACCGGCAGCGACGGCCACGGCACTACAGGCCAGGCCGATCCACCAGCCCAGACGCCTGCGCGCCGTGGGTGCCGTGGCCACCGGCGCGGGCTGGGCGTTCAGGCCCGGCACCTGGCCGCGCTCACGTTGCGCATCGGCGCGTTTCAGGGCATCAAGAATGTAGGACATGTCAGCGGGCAGCCTTGGGCGGCTGGAGGGTGGCGGCCGGCTTGAGCGTCAGCACGGGGCTGGCCAGGCTGTCGGCCCCTGCGTCCGTACCGATGGCGGGGTTGTTCCGGGTGAGTACCACGCCCAGCCCGGCGCCCGCGCCCAGCAGCAGTACCGCTGCCACGCCAACCAGCGCCAGCCGGCGCGGGGAGTGTGCTGGTGCGTCCTGGCCAAACACCTCAGCAGCGGCCTTGTCCACCACGCGCCGCGTGACCGTACCCAGCCCCTCGGCATAGGCGCCCAACAGGGCACGGCCGCACAGCAGGTTGATGCGCCTTGGTACGCCGCGTGCCAGCGCATGGATGCGCCGCAGCGCCGCCGCATCAAAGGGCAGGGCACCGGTGTGTCCGGCCACCGACAGGCGGTGGGCGATGTATTGGGCCGTTTCGGCCTGGCTCAGGGCGTCCAGGTGAAATCTGGCGATGACGCGCTGGCCCAGCTGTTCCAGTTCGGGGCGGGCCAGAACTTCACGCAGTTCGGGCTGACCAATCAGCACGATCTGCAGCAACTTGCGTTCGCTGGTTTCCAGGTTGGTCAGCAGGCGAAGCTGCTCCAGCACCTCGGCGTCCAGGTTCTGCGCTTCATCAATGATCAGCACGTTGTTCTGTCCTGCGCCGTGCGTGCGCAGCAGGAAATCGTTGAGCGGGTCGATGAAATCCTTGGGGCTGGCCGCGCCTGCCGGTACCGGCACGTGAAACTCGTCACAGATCGTGCGCAACAGCTCGATGACGGTGAGCTTGGGATTGAAGATGTAGGCCACGTTGCATTGCGGCGGTATCTGCTCCAGAAAACAGCGGCACACCGTCGTCTTGCCCGTGCCGATTTCACCTGACAGCAACACAAAGCCCCCACCGCCGTTCACACCGTACAGCAGGTGCGCCAGCGCCTCGCGGTGCCGTTCGCTCATGAACAGGTAGTGCGGGTCCGGCGCGATCGAAAACGGGTCCTGCGCCAGGCCGAAATGCGTTGCGTACATGGGGCCAGAGGATACCCCGTACGGGACAGGATCAACGGCGCGGCTGCAGGCCCATGCCGCCGCGCCAGTGTGCTCAGTATCCGACGGTGAAGCGCTGGCGCTCGTGGGCGGGCCGTTCCAGCTCGTCGATGAATGCCACGGCGTAGTCCTGCACCGAGATGTGGCTCTTGCCCTGGGTATCGGCCAGCAGCTGGTTCTGCCCCAGGCGGAATTGGCCCGTGCGCTCGCCGGGGGCAATCACGGCACTGGGGCTGAGCATCGTCCAGTTGAGTGCTGGCTCGGCCTGCAGCATCACCAGTGCCTGGCGGGCGCCTTCGGCTGTCGGCTTGTATTCCGCGGGGAACTGCGGTGTGTCCAGGACCTGCAGACCCGGTGCCACATACAGGCTGCCCGCACCGCCGACCACCAGCAGGCGCGGCGCGCCAGCGAGCTTGACTGCGGCGACGATCGACCTGAACCCGGCCAGGTAATAGTCGAAAGTGTTGGCCTGGGCATGGCCACTGAAGGCGCTGAGCACGGCGTCAAAGCCCTTGAGCTGGCCGGCCAGGGCCTGTGTCCCGTTCACGTCCGCTTTCACCACGGTCAGGCCGGGGGTTGCGGCCAGTTTGCCGGGCTGGGTGACCAGGGCGGTGACCTTGTGGCCGCGGGCCAGGGCTTCAAGGCGCAGGGCCGAGCCAATAAAGCCGCTGGCGCCGATCAGTGCAATGTTCATGGTGTGTTCCTTCAGGTGGTGTGAATCAGTGCCCGTAATGTTCCATGCGTGCTTGATTCGATAAAGATGCACAGTCAGAATTGATTGTTATGAATATCAAAACAATGGATACCGCGGGCGCTGATCTGAACGTGCTGCGTGTGTTTGTCGCCGTGGCCGATGCCGGCGGCTTCACCGCGGGGGCGCAGCGGCTGGGTTTGAGCAAGGCGCGTGTCAGCATCGAGGTCAGCCGGCTGGAAGCATTGCTGGGCGTCAGCCTGTTCAGCCGCACCACGCGCCGGGTAAGCCTGACCGAAGCGGGTCATGCCCTGTATGAACAGGCCGTGCCGCCGCTGCGCGATCTGCAGGACGCATTGGCCCGGGTTCAGGCCGGGCAGGGGGCAGCCGTGCTGGCCGGTACGCTGCGCATCAGCGCCACGGTGGACCATGCTGCCCAATCGCTGGCCCCCATCGTGGCCGCCTTTGCCGCGCAGCACCCGCAGCTGCAGATCGACCTGCGCAGCAGCGACCGCGTGGTGGACATTGTGAAAGAGGGCATTGACGTTGCCATCCGCATGGGCTGGCTGCGAGACTCCACACTGCGCGCCACCCGTCTGGGTGAATTCGAGCAGCACCTGGTGGCTGCGCCTGGCTATCTGGCGCGATTTGGTACGCCGCAAAAGCCGGAAGACCTGGCGCGGCATCAGTGGATTGCCTTGAGCGTCCTGCCGGCACCATTGACCTGGAAGTTCACCGGGCCGCGCCAGCAGCAGCGATCGGTACGCATGACCAGCCGCCTGCGCTGCGACTCCGCTGCTGCGGCGCGGGCGCTGCTGCAGGCCGGTGCGGGGGTGTCAGTGCTGGACAGCTACAGCGCCAGCCGCGCCGTGCAGGACGGCACCCTGGTGCGTCTGTTGCCGCAGTGGCAACTGCCACGCGGCGGCGTCCATGCGGTGTACGCGCCGGGCCGGCATGTACAGGCCAAGGTCCGGGCGTTTATTGACTTTTACGCCGGGCAGCTGCTCAGCCCAGCTTCTTGACCAGCACCAGGCTCTTGCGGTCCCAGTTGTATTTGCGCTTGCGCGCTTCGGGCAACCAGTCGGGGTCTACCTGCACAAACCCGCGCTTGAGGAACCAGTGCATGGTGCGGGTAGTCAGCACGAAGATGCTGTCCAGTCCCATGGAACGGGCGCGCTGCTCGACGCGCCGCAGGATTTTTTCGCCATCGCCCTGGCCCTGACTCTGGGGAGAAACGGTCAGCGCTGCCATTTCAGCCGTCCTGGCCTCGGGGTAGGGGTACAGCGCCGCGCAGGCAAAGATCACGCCGTCGTGTTCGATGATGGTGTAGTTGGCCACGTCGCGTTCGATCTCGGTGCGGCTGCGCTTGACCAGCGTGCCATCGCGTTCGAACGGCTCGATCAGCTGCAGGATGCCACCCACGTCGTCGGGCGTGGCCTCGCGCAGCTCCTCGAGCTTTTCGTCGATGACCATGGTGCCCACGCCGTCGTGCACATAGATCTCCAGCAGTAGCGCGCCATCCAGTGCAAACGGCAGGATGTGGCTGCGCTCCACGCCGGCCTTGCAGGCCTTGACGCAATGCTGCAGGTAAAACGCGGTGTCGGTGGGGCGCTGGCCCGCGGGCACCTCGGCCAGAAGCTTCTCGGCGGCGGCCAGCGGCAGTTCGGTGTCGATGGGGTTGTCCTCGCCCTCGGGCTCGCCGGGCTTGATGCGGATGCCCGGGATCTCGGTCACGAAAATCAGCTTGTCGGCCTGCAGGGCGATGGCCACGCTGGTGGCGACCTCTTCCATGGTCAGGTTGAAGGCTTCGCCCGTGGGTGAGAAGCCAAAGGGCGACAGCAACACCATCGCGCCGAAATCCAGCGTGCGTGTGATGCCGCCCACATCCACCTTGCGCACCAGGCCGCTGTGCTGGAAATCCACCCCGTCCAGCACACCGACGGGGCGCGCGGTGATGAAGTTGCCCGAGATCACGCGTACCGTGGAGCCGGCCATGGGCGTATTGGGCAGGCCCTGGCTGAAGGCGGCTTCAATCTCGTAACGCAGCTGGCCGGCGGCCTCTTGTGCGCAGTCCAGCGCTACCTCGTCGGTGATGCGCATGCCATGCGAATAGCGGGCCTCATGCCCCTTGGCGCGCAGCTGCTCGTTCACCTGGGGGCGAAAGCCGTGCACCAGCACGATGCGCACGCCCATGCTCTGGATCAGGGCCAGGTCCTGCGCCAGATGGGCCAGCTTGCCGGCGGCAATGGCTTCGCCGCAGATGCCCACCACGAAGGTCTTGCCCCGGTGCGTGTGGATGTATGGCGCCACCGAACGGAACCAGGGCACGAAAGTGAAATTGAAGACGGCTGACATCGGCAGGAGTGTAGTGGCGTTTGCGCCGGGGCACCGGCGCGGCTAGAGTGTGGGGATTTGGGTCAGGCGGTACAGGGGATGGAAGCCATAGCAACAGGGTTCTGGGGCAGCTACTTCGGCACGGTAGGGCTGATGCTGGCAGGCTCGGTCTTTGCCTGGGTGCGCGGCCTGCGGCGCATCGGCACCAACGCGGCCCTGTCGGCCCTGGCGTCGGCTTTCTTTGTGGTGGCCTTCCTGGGCTGGCTGCCGGTGGACGACCGCGATACGGCCGCGCGGGTCCTGGCCCATGTGGCCACCATCACCTCGTCGCTGCTGGCCTGGATGCTGCTGTACATGCTGGGTCTGCTGCGCCGGCGCCATGCCGCGCGCAAGGCATCCGGCGCGCTGGCCTTTGGCGCATTCGCCGTGGTGATGACGGGCTGGATGCTGCCGCCCGGCCAGGCCCTGTCGCTGAGCGCCGCAGTGGCCTGTGTGCTGGGCGTTCTGGCCCTGGGCACGGCAATACGCAGCGCATTGCGTGGCGACCGGTTGACCTGGGCGGCCGTCGCGGCTGTGGCCTGCATGCTGGTGGCACTGGCCGGCCTGAGCTGGACGGCCGTCTCGGGCGGGCAGGTGCCCTGGCAACTGCATGCCTTCAGCGCCCTGGCCGCCACCGGCTACCTGACCATCATTGCCACCGTCCTGTGGGGCCGCTATTCCTACCTGATCGAGTTGCGTCAGGTCATGGCCTACGGCCCGGCCTACGACCCGGTCACCCGCATGCGCTCGCACGCCGAAACCGGCCAGATGGTGGGCGCCGCGTTTTACCGCCACGACGGCGAACCCCTGTCAGTGGGCGTGGTGGCCATTGCCATCAGCAACCTCTATGCACTGGAAAAGCTGCACGGCCGGGCCGCGGTCAACCACGCGCTGTTTGTCACGGCCGCGCGGCTGCGCCGCTCGGTCAGCGGCGGGGTGGACATGGGCCGCCTGGGCGAAGACGGTTTTTTGCTGCTGTTGCCCCGAATGCGCAACCCCGAGCGGCTGATCCGGCTGGCGCGTACCGTGGTGGCGCGGCTGCAGCGGCCTGTCGCCCTGAGCACCAGCCCTGACACAACCGCACTGGAGCGCGGGAAGACCTACTGGGAAGCCGATGTGGGCGTTGGCGTGCTGGCTGCGGCCCACCCCAATATCCGCGCCGCCAGCGCCGTGGCCATGGCACGCGCCATGTCACGCAGCGCCTGGGCCTACCCCAGCCGCATCGCCTGGTATGACCAGGCAGCGGGGCAGATTGCGGAGCTTCCGTCGGATGAACCCGCCCAGAGCCGATAATTGCGGGCTTTGGGTAGCCGAGCCTTGTCGTCCCTGAGTATTACTTTTCCTGAATCCTTGCCCGTCTCGGGCAAGCGCGACGAGATCATGGCCGCCATCGCGGCACACCAGGTCGTGATCGTCTGCGGCGAAACCGGCTCGGGCAAGACCACCCAATTGCCCAAGATTGCCTTGGCCATGGGGCGCGGCAAGCTCAACGCT
>CAZUJD010000024.1:0-4444 GCA_964620025.1 uncultured Ramlibacter sp.
GATGACAGCACTTCGATAGCGCCCCTCCCACAGGGTGCCAGTGCGCCCCTGGGTGTCATTGAAGTATCGTACATAACGCCTGCCCACAGCCTGCATCAGGGCGGGAATGGACTCGACTGTTTCCGGCGTTGCCAGCAGATGAAAGTGATTGCTCATGACCACGTAGGCATGCAACGCCACACCGAACTTTCCGGCGTTGTCGGCCAGCAGGGCCAGCAACATTGCATAGTCAGCCGTCGCGGCCACGATGGCCTGGCGGTTGTTGCCCCGCTGGATCAGGTGATGCGGGTAGCCCGGGACAGTCAAACGGGGAAGGCGTGCCATAAAACGCTCAGGAGTTGTCACCTCATGTTAATTGGAATCTGACCCCTATTAGTGATTCCAGTCCGAATTCGGCGAGTATCTGGCGCAGGCGTTCAGCGGCGCTGCGCTTCTTCTGTCCCGTGTAGCGCGCGATGATGAGTTCGTTTTTCAGGCTGTGCTCCCAGCCGACCAGTTCGGTCACCGTTACCTGGTAACCGCTGGCCTCGAGGTACAGGCAGCGCAGCACGTTGGTGATCTGGCTGCCCAGTTCACGGGTGTGCAAAGGATGGCGCCAAAGCTCTGCCAGCGGGGTTCGGGCCAGGGCCAGCGCCTTGTTTTCACGAAGGCAGGCAGCCACCTCAGCCTGACAACAGGGCACCAGCACCATGCAGCGGGCCTGCTTCTGTAGTCCGAAGGCGATGGCATCGTCGGTGGCCGTATCACAGGCATGCAATGCGGTCACGATGTCAATGCTTGCGGGCAGTTGCGGCGCATCCACAGACTGCGCAACGCTCAAATTCAGGAATGACATGCGCCCGAAGCCCAGGCGCAGTGCGAGGTCCGCTGATTTCTGCACTAGGTCGGCGCGCGTTTCGATGCCGTAGATATGGCCGGCATTGCGCGACTTGAAGAACAGGTCGTAGATGATGAAGCCCAGATAGGACTTTCCGGCACCGTGGTCGGCCAAGGTCATGGCGGCATCCGCGGGCAGTTCCTGCAGCAGCTTTTCAATGAACTGGAACAGGTGATACACCTGCTTGAGCTTGCGCCGCGAATCCTGGTTGAGCTTGCCTTCGCGCGTGAGGATGTGCAGTTCCTTGAGCAGATCGGCTGATTGGCCGGGCCGGATTTCAGGAGCCAATACAGGGTTGTCCGTGGCGGGCTTGCGTGGCTTCATGGGTGCGGCCCCACGTCCAGGGCGGTCCAGCCGTCCATCCCCAGTTGCCGCAGGGTCTGCATGTTGGCCTCGAAGATCGCCTCGGGATCAGGGAAAGCCTCAACGGCCCGGTCGATACTGGCTTCACGCAGCAGGTGCAGTGTGGGGTAAGGCGATCGATTGGTGAAGTTGGTGATGTCCTGCGCTGAGGTACCTGCAAACTGGTATTGCGGGTGGAAATCCGCGATCTGGAGCTCCCCCTCCAGCTTCAGGTCAACCAGCAGATCATGGGCCTGTCCCACGAAATCGTTGAAGTCCATGAAATCCTGCAACATGTCGGGCACGATCATCAGCGTGGTATCGCGTACGTCTGCGCTGGCCGCCTGCAGCTGGACCAGCTCACGTCGCAGGTCTGTGAGCAGATCGTCCCGGTTGCGCGCGTCGCTGATGCAATAGTGGATCTGTCCCTTGACGTGCACCGCCTTGGCAAACGGACACAGGTTCAGGCCTATCACGGCGCGTTCCAGCCAGGCAATGGTGTCGCGATGAACAGCCTGCATGAGATGTGCGTCCTCAACCAAAACGACTCGGTTGCGCCACGATCAGTTTGGCCAGCTCATCCAGCAGGCCGGTTTGCACCTTGTCCGCTGGACAGACGTGATTGACCACACCAAAGCCTGCGGCATTGGTCACGCGGAATGCGATCTTCGCAGCGTCGTGGTCGGGCTTGACGTTGACATAAGCGCGCGCCTCGGTGAGGTAGTCGAAGCGGATGGCTTGCAACGTATTTTTTTCAGGATGTCTTTGTTCGGTGCGATCGTGCTTGACCGCACCAGCCGCGAGCCGTGATTCGACCCGCTCCAGATCGGGCGGGAAATTCACGCTGACCGACCCACCCACGGGCGCACCGATCTGCGGCACGATCTGCCAGCCCATGGCCAGGTAGTCAAACACCTCCTTGCCACGCAGCAGCTTCCTGCGCGCGTCGGTGCGGAAGTTGACCAGCTTCATGGCAGGCCAGGGTGTTTTGCCGTCCAGGCTGAACTTTCCGGCGGGGGGACTCAGAACGTTCAGCTGCTTGGCCAACTCGCCAAGGTAGTGCTGCACGATACGGCAAGCGGACTCGGCTTGCGCTGCATTGGCATCCAGATTCTGCGCCTGGATGGCACCCTGGTTCTGCACCGCACTGGCCTGCGATTTGAGCTGGTCCAGGAAACTCATGGCAACTTCTCCTTTGGACTCCCGATGGTCCCCGATGGCAAGCCCGCATTATCGACGGCCTTGCCGGCACCGACACCGGCCATGGCCCGCGCCAGCAGCAGACCCGCCAGACAGCAGCTGCCAGTCACCGCCCAGGTCCAGTGCCAGCCACCGGCCACGCTGGCTACCCAGGCCACCAGCGGCGGCCCCGAGAACTGACCCAGCGCCGACAGCTGCTGAACCCAGCCAACGGTGGCAGCCACCGTGTCGTCACCAGGCGCAAATCTGACCGCCAGGGAAAAGAGCGTGGACGGAACCAGCCCCCCCAGCATCGAAAACAGCAAAACCGCTGCAAAGCGCGCCGCTGGGCCGCCACCCCAAGGGGCAAAGGCGGCCACCGCCGCAAGCGCCATGGCCGAAAATCCCGCGTACAGCAGCATCTTCGGTGCCATGCCGCGCTGCAGCAGGCGGCCTGCACCCACATTGCCTGCGATATTGACGGCCGCTGCCAGCGCAGTCAGCATTGCCGTCACCCCACCGGCGAGACCAGCCTGCGCATAGATCGATGGCAGAAAACCAATCACTGCAAGCCATTGGCCCGAGTACAGGGCAAAACTCACTGCGACCAGCCAGGTTCCGCGCGAGGACAAAGTCCGACGAAGCCGCTGCGGCCAGCTGCTTGCGGGCGGGCCGCCGGCTGCCCCCTGCAGGGGTGCATCGGCGGGAACCACAGCTTGCACCCAGACAGCCATCGACAGCGAGAACAACCCCATCAGCACCCACCAGGTCGGCCAGCCCATCGCAGCGATGAGTGGTGGCCCGCACAGCAATGCAAGTGCCGCACCCAGCGGCATGTAGGCACCCCACACCCCCAGCATTCTGCTGACGCGTTCCGGCGTTACCAGCCGTCGTATCAAGGCCGGCGCCGGCATGGACGCCAGCAGAAAGCCCAGCCCCTCCATTGCCCGCAACGCAAACAGGCTGGCCGGGGTGCGCGCCCAGGCTCCTGCCAGGCTCGCCAGGCCGAGTACCAGCAACCCGGCGATGATGCTGCGACGCAGGCCGATACGGTCAGCCAGCAGGCCTGCGACCACACCCAGCAGCATGCCGGCCAGTTGCACCAGCGAAAGCAGAAAGCCGGCCTGGACCAGCGACATGTCCATCGCATCGCGCAGCACCACCAGCGCGGGCGGCAACTTGCCTACATGCAGTGCAGCACTGACACCTGCCAGTACAACCACCAGCGCGGGATCCAGGCGCCTCATGAACATCTCATACAGCCGAGGCCTCCAGCAGGCGTTGTCCGGTCAACCGTTCGTGCTCGCGGGCCGCAAAACGGTCCGTCATGCCCGCGATGTAGTCGGCAACCGCGCGGGGCTGGTCCGGTCTGGCTGCAAATCCGGACTGCATTTCGGCCGGGGCCTTGCAATAGGCTGCAAACAGGTCGCGCACCACCTGCTGCGCCTGCTGGGTCATCTGCGTGACCTGCGGATGCCGGTACAGGTTGTGAAACAGGAATTGCTTGAGCTCTGAGGACTGCCGGCCCATGGCAGGACTGAAACCCACCAGCGCGGGCATGCGCCGTACGTCGTCGGCATCCTGCGGCCTTGACGCCAGCAGCGCCGCGCGCAAGGTATCGATCACGTCATACACCTGGGCGCTGAGCATGCGGCGGATGGTTTCGTACAGTACACGGCGGCCGCGCAAGCCAGGATGTGCTGCCAGTGCTTCGCGGCGAAAACGGTCAAACAGTTCAACGTCCTCCAGCTGCTCCATGCCGAGCAGGCCGGATCGAACGCCATCATCGATGTCGTGGGCGTTGTAGGCGATCTCATCTGCCAGGTTGCACAGCTGCGCCTCCAGCCCTGGCTGGGTGCGCAGCAGAAACCGCCGGCCTACGCCACCAGGGTCGGCAGCCTCCAGCTTTTGCGCATTGGTGCGCGAGCAATGCTTGAGGATTCCCTCCCGGGTTTCGAAGGTCAGATTCAGCCCGTCAAATTCCGGATAACGCTCCTCCAGCGTGTCCACCACCCGCAGGCTCTGCAGGTTGTGCTCGAAGCCACC
>CAZUJD010000024.1:4454-14599 GCA_964620025.1 uncultured Ramlibacter sp.
CGATCAACGCATCCTGCCCGGCATGCCCGAACGGCGTATGACCCAGATCGTGCGCCAGCGCTATGGCCTCGACCAGATCTTCATTGAGCTGCAAAGCGCGGGCGATGGAGCGACCCAGCTGCGCCACCTCAAGCGAGTGCGTCATCCGCGTGCGAAAGAGATCGCCTTCATGGTTCAGGAACACCTGCGTCTTGTAAACCAGGCGCCGGAACGCGGTGGAATGCACGATACGGTCGCGATCGCGCTGGAACGCATTGCGTGTGGGTGCGGCGGCTTCTTCATGCCGACGCCCCCGTGAGCGGGCAGGATCACTGGCATGGCGGGCAAGCACGGCTTGCATGGGTCAGGCGCAGCAGGCGTCGAGCACTTCAGCAACCAGCCCGTCCGGCGCTGCGCGCATGGCAGCGCGGCCAGGCCCATCAATCACCACAAACCGGATCTCGCCTGCTTCTGCTTTCTTGTCCACGCGCATCAGTTCCAGGTAACGGTCGGCGCCCAGACGGGGCCCCTTGACCGGCAGCCCGGCCGCGGCGATCAGGTCCGTCAGTCGCCTTGCGAAGGCTTCATCCACCAGACCCAGTCGCAGGGACAACTGCACGGCCATGACCATGCCGCAGCCCACCGCCTCGCCGTGCAGCCATTCCCCATAGCCCAGACCCGATTCAATCGCGTGACCAAACGTGTGGCCGAAGTTGAGAATCGCGCGCAACCCTGACTCGCGCTCATCCTGCCCGACCACCCAGGCCTTGATCTCGCAACTGCGCCTGACAGCATGTGCCAACGCACCGGGCTCGCGCGCCAGCAATGACGCCATATTGCCTTCAATCCAGTCCAGGAAAGCCATGTCGGCGATCGGGCCATATTTGATGACCTCGGCCAGCCCTGCGCTCAGCTCACGCAAAGGCAGCGTGGTGAGAGTGTCCAGGTCGCACACCACACGCTGCGGCTGGTAGAACGCTCCGATCATGTTCTTGCCCAGAGGGTGGTTGATGGCCGTCTTGCCGCCCACCGAAGAATCGACTTGGGCCAGCAAGGTGGTGGGCACCTGCACAAAGGGAACGCCACGCATGTAGCTGGCTGCGGCAAACCCGCTCATGTCCCCCACCACCCCGCCGCCCAGCGCATAAATCACGGTTTTGCGGTCGCAGCCGTGGGACAGCAGCCCGTCAAACACCAGATTCAGCGTCTGCCACGTCTTGTGTTCCTCCCCGTCTGGCAGCACCACCGTGTGGACGGCGCGATGTCGGGCAGCCAGCTGGGCCTGCAGGCGCTTGGCATAAAGCGGTGCAACGGTTTCGTTGGTGACGATCAGCGCACTGGCTGCGCCGGGCAGTCCGGCCCAGGTCGCCGGGTTGTCCAGCAGGTTCTGGCCAATCAGGATGGAATAAGCACGGTCGCCCAGGTCGATAGGGACCTGTTGGACAGCAGCATCGGTAACGTCGGGGGCAATGGACATCCCCCAAGTTTAGGCGGTTCAGGAACCTCAGCGGCTCACAACCCCGGCCAGCTCCAGCTGCATGACGATCATGTTGGCCAGGGTGGGAACGGACGGACGGCCGGTTTCAATGACGAAATGGGCCGTCTCCCGGTACAGCGGGTCACGTACGGCATAAAGTTCCCGCAGCCGTGCCAGCGGGTCCTCCACCTGCAGCAAGGGCCGCTGGGTGTCGTGCCGCAACCTGCGAAACACGTCGTCCGGCGCAGCATGGAGGTAAACCACCTGGCAGCGGTCGTGCAACCAGCCCCGGTTCTGAGCGCGCAGCACAGCACCACCGCCCGTGGAAAGTACACCTTGGCCCACGGCGGTCAGCTCGTCGACTATCGCCGACTCGATGTCGCGAAACCGGTCCTCGCCTTCGCGCTCGAAGAAGTTCCGGATAGGGCATCCAATGCTTTGTTCGATCCTGGCATCAAGATCCACAAATGGAACTGCCAGCCTGCGGGCAAGCTGGCGACCCACCGTGGTCTTTCCGGAACCGGGAAGACCCACGAGCGCAATTCTCACGATGACCGGACCTGTCTCTCCAGGGTCAGTTTGGAGTAGAGCAGCTGTTCACGCCGTAAGGCGGCAGCCGGAAGGATCCGTTCGTGACATCGCCGGCAACCACATCGGTGACGAACAGCCGTTCAGCCATGCCCTGCGAGCCTGCCACGTTTGCAGTCACGCGCACCTTGTAGGCCAGCCATGTACCAAAGCGCTGAGAGTACTGGACCTTGATCAACAACACACCAGCCGAGTTCGTCGTCGTCACCGCAGCATCCTTGTAACTGACAAGCAAATCACTCTTGCGCGGCTCCAGCGTCGGTTGACCATTGCTGTCAATGCTCCCGTCAATGTTTTCACCCGGGTCGACGTTGCCGTTGCGGTTGGTATCTTCGTTGGCGCACCAGACGCGCGCGGTAGTGGAACCAGGCACAGCCGTTGAGGACGGATAGGCAGCCGTGAGGCTTGACGGGACAGCCTGCAAGCTCGACACGGGGACACCGGCAGCATCAACATAGGCGTAGGTCGCCGTGCCGGTGCCGTACTGGAAATTGCCCTTGCCGTAGTGAGTCAGGTCTACAGAGATGTCCACGGGCGCATTCGCTACGGCCCGACCGGCCGAATCCGCCACGGTCACGACGAACTCCTTGATGTACGTTCCACTGCTGGAGGCCAGCAGGTTGTCGTCGCCAATCGAAACTGCCAATGCCTGGCCTGCAACCGTCAGGGACGCGTTGATGAAGCTCGGACAATCCGTGGCTGACGCGAATTCGTTCGCCGAGTAGCAGGCCCTGAGGGTGACACCATTGGTCGGACTGGCGTTTTGCCCGGAAATGTATTCCGTCAACACCGCACCGGCAGCATCTGTGTACAGCGTCTGCGCACCCGCGGCAATGGATGCGCCGACTGTCGCCAGGCCAGTTGTCTGGTCGCTGAAGCGAACGCGTACATTGGGAATGGGACGGTTGCTGGAATCCAGGAACAGGAACCGAAGGGTCGAACGGTTGGTAGATGAGCCGGGCGAATTCACAGCCAGCACGTTGGGCGACGCTGACAAGGAAGGTACAGCGCCAGCAGGGATCACTGCCGCCGGAATGGTATTGGCGAAAACCCGCAACTGAGTCGCACCCGACTCAACACCGCTGGCACTGGCATTGATCGTGTACGCCCCCACCGCGCTGGGCGCAGTAAATGCTTTGGCCACCTGCCCGCTGGCACTTGTGATCCCGCTCTGGCCTTGAAGTGCTGCTATGTCGCTGGTGAAAATCACCGTCGCACCGGCAATGGGGTTCCCAGAAGAATCCGTGACGATGGCAGTCGCAGTGACGGCCTGTCCAGGGGCGGGCGTACTGGGCAACAGCTGCAAAGTCACACGGCTGCCGCTCACGCGCAACGTCACCTGTTTGGTAATGCCGTTGACAGTCGCTGCAATCGTGATGATCCGGTCTGATTTGTCGCTCCCGATGCCAACAACACCTTTGTAGTTTCCGGTCGCATCCGTCACCAACGAGCCACCAGGCGTGAACACCGCATTCTGGTTGACGGCCACCGAAACCGCAGCGCCGCTGACGGCATTGCGATTGGCATCCACTGCAACGACAGACACCTGGGCGGTATCCGTGCCACCGTTGACGATGGAAGACTTGTCGATCGTCAGCGCAAAGTCGGTTACCGACAAGGTCGCGCTACCGCCCGGAGTTGATCCCCCACCAGAACCGCCCGTGGTCGTACCTGCGCTGCCTCCACCTCCACCGCAGGCCGCGAGCAGCGCGGCGAAAAACAAACCGATAACCAGTTTGATGCAGTTCTTCATTGCCTGTTAATCCTTGTTTTTTCTGAATTGGTTGATCCGGACGCCTTCTCAGCGGGCTGCCGCGCGATCAGAGATCATTTTGGGAGTGATGAATACCAGCATCTCCTGCTTGGCAGAGCTGCGCTGCCTTGATTTGAACAGGTTGCCTACCGCCGGCAGGTCACCCAGTACCGGTACTTTTGTCTCGTTCTCGGTTTCGTTCAGTTCGAAAATACCGCCAATCACCACGGTACCGCCGTTTTCCACCAGAACCTGGGTCTTGATGTGCTTGGTGTTGATGGCAATACCCGCTGCCGTCGTTTCGCCCCGGCTGTCCTTGCTGATGTCCAGGTCCAGGATGATGTTGCCTTCAGGGGTGATCTGCGGTGTGACTTCCAGCTTCAGAGTTGCACGGCGGAAGGCTACCGCAGTTGCCCCGCTGGACGTGGCCTGCTGGTACGGGAACTCCGTACCTTGTTCGATCAGCGCCTTGGTCTGGTCGGCCGTGACGATTCGGGGGCTGGAGACCAGCTTGCCTTTGCCGTCTGCTTCGAGGGCAGACAATTCCAGGTTCAGGAAACGGTTCGCTGCGGAACTGAACAGCGAGATGGCAAACGTGGCGGCGTTGTAGCCGCCCTGGCCTACTGCTGGCAGATTCACAAACTGCGTGTTGGTTGTGTCCAGCGTGGCGGCACTTTCGAGCGTGGTGCCAGACACGGCGTTGTAAGTACCGCCCAGGGCCACCCGGTTGCCACCACCCACCGCATAGCCAGCATCGCCCCCCCGCAAACCGCGCAGGTCGCTACCGCCCAGCCGCACCCCCAGCGATTTGCCGAAGGTATCGGAGGCCTCGACAATCCGCGCCTCGATCAGTACCTGGCGCACGGCGATGTCCAGTTTGGAAATCAGCTGCTGAACCTGCTCCAGCTTGGAACCGATGTCAGTCACAAACAGCTGGTTGGTGCGCGGTTCTGCAATGACACTGCCGCGCGCGCTGAGGATGCGCGCACTGGCACCAGCCGAAGTTCCACCGCCACCGGCGGTGATCTGGACTGCGATGTCCGCAGCCTTGGTGTAGTTCAACTGGAAGGCCTGCGTGCGCAGGGGTTCCAGGTTCTGGATTGCCGCGCGCGACTCCAGATCCAGCTTTTCCTTGGCTGCGATTTCGTCCTTGGGCGCGATCCACAGCACATTGCCGGTCTTGCGCATGCCAAGACCCTTGGCCTGCAGGATGATTTCCAATGCCTGGTCCCAAGGCACGTCCTTCAGACGCAAGGTCACCGCACCCGCCACCGAGTCCGAGGTCACGATGTTGAAGTTGGTGAAGTCTGCAATGACCTGCAAGAGGGAGCGAACCTCAATGTTCTGGAAGTTCAGCGACAGCTTCTCGCCGCTGAAACCCGGACCTTGCGTCAGCTTGTTGGGATCCACCTTTTGCTGGCGGACCTCCACCACAAACTGGTTGTCGCTCTGGTAGGCGCTGTGTTCCCACTGGCCCTTGGGTTCAATCACCACACGCACGCGATCACCCGTCTGGAAGGTGGTCACCGACTGCACGGGTGTGCCAAAGTCTGAGACGTCCAGCCGGCGTCGCAGGCCTTCCGGCAAGGTGGATTTCAGGAACTCAACCACCAGGGTCTGCCCCTGCTGGCGGATATCAACGCCCACCTGATTGTTGGCCAGATCGACAACCACGCGGCCAGAACTGTCGGCGCCGCGTCGGAAGTCCAGATCCCTCAGCGGCTGGGTGTCACGATTGCGGCCTTCCGCGAACACGGCTGCTGCTGCAGCGGGTGCTGCTGCCGCAGCGACCGCCACGGGGTCCAGCAGCACCAGCAAAGACTTGCCTTCGATCTGGGCCTTGTAGCTGGCCGCGGCCTTCAGGTTCAGGACCAGACGTGTGCGTTCACCAGCCTGCACCACGTTCACGGAACGCAGGTTACCCTGGTTGATTTCCACAGTGGAACGTCCCATGGCATTGGTCACCCCGGGAAAGTCGAGCGCGATGCGCGCTGGCGCCTGAATGGCAAAGCCGGCGGGAACAGCCGCCAGCGGCTGGGCAAAGTCGATGCGCACCACTTCAGCCCCACCCTGGATGGAACCGGTCACCGACTGCACCGCATTCTGGGCCAGCGCTGACATCGACAGCAGCAGTGCCGGCAGCACAGCCACCAGCTTTCGAGCCCATTGCCAAACCGCCTGGTTCTGGTTTTTCATTTTGTCGACCCCTCTTGCAGCTGCAATTTGGCTATTCTTTCGATCCATTCACCCGATCCATCCTGGACAATTTCACGCAATACGATTTCGGTTTCACCGATCTTCGTGATGCGTCCGTAGTTCTGTCCCAGGTAGGCGCCTGCACGCACCTGGTAGAGCAGGTTGTCCACCCGCAACAAGGCCACGGGTTGTCCGGTCTTGATCAGGCTGCCCACCATGGCCATGGAGTCCAGCGGGTAGGCCTCCAAAGCTTCCTTGCGCCGCGCCAGTTCAGGGGCAATCAGGGCTGCATTCGAGGAAGAAGACTGGGACGATTCGCGCTTGAGCGCCTGGGTCAGCTTCTGGTTGCTGAACGGGTCCGTCGCAGCGTCCTGGGCGTAATCCTGCGGGGTGAACTTCTTGGGTTCAGGAATGGGCTGAACGCGTGCCCGCGCCTGACTGCGTTGCTCGGTCATCCATTGCTGCAGTTCGTCACTGTCAGCCGCTCCGCAACCCGCGAGCACAGCAGGCAGCGCCAGAAGCATCAGGAGCCGCCTCATTTCTTGGCCCCTGCGGCCGGTGCGGCCTTGCGCTGGGCCGACACCTCGTCCTTGTCGAGGTAGCGGAACGTTTTGGCAGTTGCGTCCATGACCAGTCCGCCTTCACGCGCACCGGGGCCAACCGAGATGTTGTTCAGGGTCACGATACGCGACAGGTTGGCAATATCGGAGGCAAACGCCCCCATATCGTGATAGCGGCCTGTTACCCGCAATGTGATCGGCAGCTCGGCGTAGTATTCCTTGACGCTGACCTGCCCGGGGCGAAACAGATCGAACTGAAGGCTTCGACCCAGACCGGCCTGGTTGATGTCGGACAGCAGCGCGTCCATTTCGGCCTTGCTCGGCAATTGCTTTTCAAGCTGGGTCACATACTGCTGGACCTGTTCGCGCTGCTTCTTCAATGCATCCAGATTGACCGCCTGCGACAGCTTTTTTGTGTAGTCTTCGCGCAGCTGGGTTTCCTTGACACGTTCTGCCTGCAGTTCGCTGTCCGAACCGCTGAGCCACACAAACCACAGGGCGACCACAATTGCCGCCATCAAGGCCACGCACAGGGCATAGCGTGGCACCGCCGGCCAGGATGCCGGATCGTTGGGGTTCAGGCCCTTGAATTGGCCCATCACCTGCTCTTGCAGAGCAGAAAAGTCCAGTTTGGGCAGGGAGCGGGTGGCCATGATGTCAGGTCTTTGCGCCGGAAGCGGCGGGTGCAGGTGATCCAGATGCCGGCGCCGATGCAGCACCCTTGACCTCGGTCGCCCGCATCAGTTGCACACGGATGTTGAAATTCGAAACCCGCCGTTGTTCCCTCGGGCCGAGCGGCACCGTCGCCGCCACGATTTCCACCAGTTCGGGCCGGGTGAGCCAGTCGCTGTTGTTGGCCAGGTTCCGCAGCAGTTCGGAAACGCGTTCGTTCGACTGGGCCACCCCCTGGATGGTCACAGCCTGGTTGAGCTGTTTCATGGTCGTGATGTACACGCCGTCGGGCAATTGCCTGACCAACTCGTTGAGCAGGTGTACAGGCAGGTTACGGTCGGCCTGCAGATCTTCCACGGCCTGCTGGCGCGCCCGCAGCGCGGCAATCTCGGATTGCAGGCTGGCGATGTCCTTGATCTGGCCTTCGAGCCGCTTGATCTCTGTTTGCAGGAAAGCGTTCTGGTTTTGCTGTGTCGAAATCTGCGCCTGAAACCACAGGAAGATCACACCCGAAATCACGCCGCCGATCACCGCGGAAACACCCAGTGTTGCAAAGAAAAACTCGCGCTTGCGCTTGCGCGCCGCTTCGCGGTGGGGCAGCAGGTTGATCAGGATCACTGCAGGAACCTCCGCATGGCCAGCCCGCAGGAGGTAAGGTAAGACGGCGCTTCACGGCGCATCTTTTTTTCGCGCACATTCGCGCCCACCTGCATGCCCTCAAACGGATCCGCCAGGCTGCAGGCAAAAGAAGTTTGCTGCATCACGGCTTCCGTCAGGCCCGGCAAGGCGGCAGAGCCCCCTGCCAACAGGATGTTGTCCACCTTGTTGTGTGGCGTGCTGGTAAAGAAGAACTGCAGCGCCCGGGCAACTTCCTGGGCCATGCTTTCCACAAACGGCTTGAGGACGCCGCTTTCATAGTCCTCGGGCAGATCGCCATTGCGCTTCTTGGTTTCGGCCTCTTCAGCGGAAAAACCATACTGGCGCACGATCAGCTGGGTCAACTGGGCACCGCCGAATGCCTGGTCCCGGTCATAGAGCACGTCGTCATTGCAGATCACCTGCATGCTGGTCGTGAAGGCGCCCACTTCAAACAGGGCCACCATGGTGTCCTGGCCCTTGTTGGGCAGGGCCTCGATGAGACGGCCGGCAGCAAGCCGGGACGAATACGACTCCACGTCGATGATCACCGGCTTGAGACCGGCAGCCTCGGCCAGCCCTTGGCGATCCTGAACTTTTTCCTTGCGGGACGCGGCGATCAGCACCTCGACGTCGCCAACCGAAGTCGCACTGGGACCGATAACGCAGAAGTCCAGACTCACTTCGTCCAGCGAGAACGGAATGTACTGGTTGGCCTCGGTTTCGACCTGAACTTCCAGTTCCTGCTCTGACATGCCGCCGGGCAGGATGATCTTCTTGGTGATGACGGCCGAAGGCGGCAGCGCCATGGCGACATTGCGCGTCTTGGTGCCGCTCTTCTCCACAACTCGACGCATGGCCTCAGCCACTTCGTCAATCTATTCCACATTGCCTTCGGTGATCCAGCCGCGTTCCAGCGGCTCGATGGCACACCGTTCGAGCACGAGATTGCCGGCATTGTCACGGCCCAACTCCACCAGCTTGACGCTGGATGAGCTGATATCCAAACCCAGCAACGGCGCGGGTTGGCGGCTAAACAACGACCCCAAAGAGATCAAGACAGTCCCCTGAAATCCACCAAGAAACAGGTGTAACAAACTTAAGAATTCACTTCAATGCTAGCAGTAAGCTCCTTGTCCCGCAAAGGATTTTTCCGTTTTCGATCGCATCAGCCGTTGCCAAAAACTGACGCCCTCAAGCAGCTTCGGCTGGCGTACGGGGGCCCATGCAAACAGCTTTCGGGCCCGCCGGGGTGATCCGGATATCTCAGCAACCCGGGCCGTACTGGTCGATTTCTATAATGACTGCGAGACCTTACGCGGATTTCAATGCCATCTTCCCCTTCATCGAACGAGCCCGGCGCTTCCGCGGCAACGGGCCCGCGGCCGGCGTGGCAGACCTGGGCATTGCGGGGGCTGCTGTGGGGCGGTGGCGTGCTGCTGGCGGGCGCCCTGTCGGTCGCCCTGTTGCTGGCGGTGGCCCTGTCGGTCGCCTATCCCAACCTGCCCGACATTTCTGACCTGTCGGACTACCGGCCCAAATTGCCCTTGCGGGTGTTTTCGTCCGATGGGGTGCTGCTCGGCGAGTTCGGTGAGGAGCGGCGCAACCTGACGCCCATCAAGGACATTCCCAAGGTCATGAAGGATGCCGTGCTGGCCATTGAGGACTCGCGCTTTTATTCGCACGGCGGAGTGGATTACCTGGGCGTCATCCGGGCTGGCCTGGCCAACGTGGGCCGGCTGAAAAGCCAGGGCGCCTCCACCATCACCATGCAGGTGGCACGCAACGTCTACCTGTCGTCTGAAAAAACATACACCCGCAAGATCTACGAAATCCTGCTGACTTTCAAACTGGAACACCTGTTGTCCAAGGACCAGATCCTGGAGATCTACATGAACCAGATCTTCCTGGGCAACCGGGCGTACGGGTTCGCGGCAGCCTCAGAAGCTTATTTCGGCAAACCGCTGAAGGACATCAGCATCGCTGAAGCGGCCATGCTGGCCGGCCTGCCCAAGGCGCCTTCGGCGTACAACCCCATCAGCAATCCCCGCCGCGCCCGTTCGCGCCAGCTTCACATCATCGAGCGGATGGAGGAAAACGGCTTCATCACACAGGCACAGGCCGAGGCGGCCAAGAAAGAAGAACTGTCCGTGCGCCCCAATGCGGGCAGCGTCAAGGTTCATGCCGAATATGTCGCAGAAACCGTCCGCCAGCTGGTCCATGCCCAGTACGGCGACGACACCTACACCCGTCTCATCGCCCGCGGCCATGACGAGCAGAAGCT
>CAZUJD010000024.1:14609-17974 GCA_964620025.1 uncultured Ramlibacter sp.
ACCTACACCCGGGGCCTGAACGTCTTCACCACACTGAAGGCAGCTGACCAGGAGGCCGCCTACAAGGCCCTGCGCAAGGGCATCATGGACTACGAGCGTCGCCAGATCTACCGTGGCCCCGAAAAGTTTGTGGAACTGCCGCAGGACGCCAAGGAGCAGGAAGACGCCATAGACGACGCGCTGAACGACCACCCCGACAACGGCGACGTCATGGCGGCCGTGGTCCTGGCAGCAGACCCCAAGAAGATTTCAGCGGTACGCCAGAACGGTGAGGCCGTGGAGATCACCGGGGAGGGCCTGCGGCCGGCCCAGTCGGGCCTGTCGGACAAGGCCCCACCCAAGATCAAGATCCGGCGCGGCGCGGTCATCCGCGTCGTCAAGACACCCAAGAACACCTGGGAGATCACGCAATTGCCCGAAGTCGAAGGTGCCTTCATTGCGCTGGACCCGCGTGATGGCGCTTTGCGCGCCCTGGTCGGGGGCTTTGATTTCAACAAGAACAAGTTCAACCATGCCACACAGGCCTGGCGTCAGCCCGGCTCCAGCTTCAAGCCCTTCATTTATTCGGCAGCGCTGGAAAAAGGCTTCACGCCATCCACCATGGTTAACGACGCGCCGCTGTTCTTTGATGCCGGGGTCACGGGCGGCCAGCCCTGGGAGCCCAAGAACTACGACGGCAAATTTGAAGGCCCGATGCCGCTGCACACAGCGCTGGCCAAGTCCAAGAACATGGTGTCGATCCGCATCCTGCAGGCCGTGGGCACGCAAAACGCACAGGAGTGGATCACCCGATTCGGCTTCGAGGCTGAAAAGCACCCTCCTTACCTGACCATGGCGCTGGGCGCCGGTTCGGTCACGCCCATGCAGATGGCCACGGCGTATTCGGTTTTTGCCAATGGCGGTTATCGTGTCAACCCGTGGATCATCACCAAAGTGACCGACCAGAAAGGCAAGGTCCTGGTGGAAAGCCAGCAGCCCGCTCCCAGCGAAGCGGCCCGGGCCATTGATGCGCGCAATGCCTTCGTGATGAACCGCCTGTTGCAGGAAGTGGCCCGCTCGGGTACCGCGGCACGTGCCCAGGCCACACTCAAGCGCACAGACCTGTACGGAAAGACGGGCACCACCAACGACGCCATCGACACCTGGTTCGCGGGCTACCAGCCCACCCTGGCGGCCGTGGTCTGGATGGGCTATGACACACCGCGCTCGCTGGGTGACCGCGAAACCGGTGGCGGCGTGAGCCTGCCGGTGTGGATCAGCTTCATGGAAGCGGCGCTCAAGGGCGTGCCGGTGTCGGAACCCAGCGCGCCCGAAGGCGTCATCAACGTGGGTGGCGAGTGGTACTACGACGAGTTTGCCCGTGGCTCCGGTGTCAGCAGCCTGGGCATGGACGACAAGAATGCGTCCGGCACCGACGGCCACCCGGTCAGGCAGCAACTGCCGCCCGCCGACGAGAAAAAGAGCATTCTTGACCTGTTCAGGAACTGAACGTCAGGGGCTCGCCGCCTTGTTCGGTGGCATAACGGCTCAGGTTGTCAAAGAACTCGCCGTTGCCCTTGGTGTCCATCCAGCGTACCCCATCAAAGCGGTAATGAAAGCCGCCGGCGCGCGCGGCCATCCACACTTCATGCAGGGGCTTTTGCAGGTTCACGATGATCTGACTGCCGTTGCGAAAGGCCAGTGTGATCATGCCCCCCGTGCGCTGGTTGTCGATATCGGCGTCGGATTCGTCGTTGATGCGGTCGCAAGACAGCTCGATGCCGCGCAGCAGCGCCTCTGCGCGGTCCATGAACTCGGGGTCGGTCATTACAATTTCGCCATGAAGCTTTTCCCGATTCTAGACAGCGCACGCGCTGCGGGCCTTGTCCTTGCACTCAGTGCGGTTGTGCTGGGCGGCTGCGGCCAGAAGGGTACGCTGTACATGCCCACCGGTCCTGCCGCTGCGAACCGGGCCACCTTGCCCGAAACCCTGCGCCCCGGTGGAACCACCTCCGCACCACAACCGGCCACCCCCGCCAGTGGCGCCATCCGCTGAATTCCAGAACACTCCATGACCTCTGCCCTGCTTCCCGGCCACCCGCACATCGCGCGACGCGGCAACGACCTGTATATCGAGGGCGTCGCCTTGCACGAGCTCGCACGCAGCCACGGCACGCCGCTGTTTGCCTATTCCAAAGCGTCCATGCTGGATGCCCTGGCGGCCTACCAGCGTGGCTTTGCCGGACGCAAGGCGAAGATCTGCTACGCCATGAAGGCCAACTCCTCACTGGCGGTGTTGCAGGTGTTTGCGCAAGCCGGCTGCGGATTCGATATCGTCTCCGGCGGCGAACTGGACAGGGTGCTGGCAGCTGGCGGCAAGGCCGCCGACGTGATTTTTTCCGGCGTGGGCAAAACGCGTACCGAAATGCGCCGCGCGCTGGACGCCGGCATCGGCTGCTTCAATGTCGAAAGCGAAGCCGAACTGGAAGTGCTGAGCGCCGTGGCCAGCGCGGCTGGCAAGACTGCGCCGGTCAGCATCCGCGTCAACCCCAACGTGGACCCCAAGACGCATCCCTACATCTCGACCGGCCTGAAGGGCAACAAGTTCGGCGTGGCCCACGAGCGAACGCTGGACACCTACAAGCGCGCCGCAGCACTGCCTGGCCTGAAGGTCGTGGGTATTGATTGCCACATTGGCTCGCAGATCACAGACGACACACCGTACCTGGATGCCATGGACCGGGTGCTGGATCTGGTGCAGGCGATTGAAGCCGCCGGCATCCCCATCCACCACATCGACTTCGGCGGTGGCCTGGGCATCAACTACAACGGCGACGCGCCGCCGCAGGCTGACGCGCTGTGGGCCAGCCTTTTTGCCAAACTGGACGCCCGCGGCTTTGGCAATCGCCAGTTCATGATCGAGCCAGGCCGCTCGCTCGTGGGCAATGCCGGTGTATGCCTGAGCGAAGTGCTGTACCTCAAGCCAGGCGAGCAGAAGAACTTCTGCATCATCGACGCAGCCATGAACGACCTGCCCCGCCCGGCCATGTACCAGGCCTTTCACGCCATCGAGCCGGTGTCCCTGCGCCATGACCCCGCCGCCATGTATGACGTGGTGGGTCCCGTGTGCGAAAGCGGCGACTGGATCGGCCGCGAGCGCCTCCTGAATGTGCAGCCGGGTGATGTGGTGGCGGTGCTTTCTGCCGGCGCCTATTGCATGAGCATGGCCAGCAACTACAACACGCGCGGGCGCGCCGCCGAAGTGCTGGTTGACCGCGATCGCGTGCACCTGATCCGTGAGCGCGAATCCGCCACCGACCAGATGCGCGGTGAACGGCTGGTCAGCTAGGGTTTGCGTCCACGAAGATGGCGGGCGAAACGCCAGC
>CAZUJD010000025.1:0-17649 GCA_964620025.1 uncultured Ramlibacter sp.
CGGTCGTCACCCCCGAGGCGCCCCAGATGTCAGGCGTGTTCATCGCCCTGGGCCGTGCGGTGGTGGCCGCCGCCCTGTCGGCGGCCTTCCTGGTCGCCACGCGCGCACCCTGGCCGCGCCGCGGAGAATGGTGGCCGCTGGCCATCACCTCGGCCGGCGTGGTGTTCGGCTTCCCGCTCTTCACTTCGGTGGCCATGCGGTATGTCGAAGCCGTGCATGCCAGCGTGATCGTCGGCGTGCTGCCGCTGGCCACCGCCGCCGTGGGCGCTTTCCTGCACCGTCAGCGGCCATCCAACGGGTTCTGGCTGTGCGCGGCTGTCGGCAGCGCGCTGGTAGTCGTGTTTGCCGTATTGCGCAGCGGCAGCAGCGGTGTCGCTCTGCACCCGGCCGACGGCCTGCTGCTGGCCGCCATGGCCTGCGCGGCCGTGGGCTACGGCTATGGCGGGCGGCTGTCGCAGCGCATGCGCGCCGAGCATGTCATCTGCTGGGCGCTGGTCATGGCCGCGCCGCTGACCCTTCCCGCCGCCGTGCTGACATTGCCGGGCGCAGGCCTGCCAGCGTCAGCCTGGTGGGGTTTTGCCTATGTGGCCGTGTTTTCCATGTGGCTGGGCTTTTTTGCCTGGTACCGCGGCCTGGCCGTGGGCGGCACCGTCCGCGTAAGCCAGGTGCAACTGGTCCAGCCATTCCTGAGCATGCTGTTTGCCGTGCCCCTGCTGGGGGAACGTCTGGACGCGGTCACCGTGGGCTTTGCGCTGGCCGTGATCGCCACCGTATTCATCGGCAAGAGAATGCCCGTTCGTGCTGCCACCCCGACCTGACTGGAGACCTCCCATGAAACTCAACGACCTGACCACCCCCCAATGGACGATGGCGCGACGCGCCGAGAAAATGAACCCGTCGGTGATCCGCGAGATCCTCAAGGTCACCGAAAAGCCCGGCATCATCAGCTTTGCCGGCGGCCTGCCGTCACCCAAGACCTTTCCAATCGACGCTTTCTCGCAGGCCTGTGCCAAGGTACTGCGCGAGGACGGCCAGGGTGCGCTGCAATACGCTGCCAGCGAGGGCTATGGTCCCCTGCGCGAAGCCGTGGCTTCGCAGCTGCCCTGGATGGTGGATCCAGCCCAGGTGCTGATCACCACGGGCAGCCAGCAGGGCCTGGACCTGGTGGCCAAGGTGCTGATCGATGCCGGCAGCCGGATCCTGGTGGAAACGCCCACTTACCTTGGCGCACTCCAGGCGTTTACCCCCATGGAACCGGAAGTGGTGAGCGTGGCCAGCGACGCCGAGGGCTTGGATGTGGACGACCTCGACACCAAGGCAGCCGGTGCGCGGTTCCTGTACCTGCTGCCCAATTTCCAGAACCCTACCGGGCGCACCATGAGCGAGGCACGCCGCGCTGCGCTGTCGGCCCGCGCGGCCGCCCTGGGCCTGCCGATCATCGAGGACAACCCTTACGGTGACCTGTGGTTTGACACGCCGCCCGCCCTGCCGCTGACCGCGCGCAACCCGGAAGGCTGCATCTACCTGGGCTCTTTCTCCAAGGTCCTGGCGCCGGGTCTGCGGCTGGGTTTTCTGGTGGCGCCCAAATCCATGTACCCCAAGCTGCTGCAGGCCAAGCAGGCCGCCGACCTGCACAGCCCCAGTTTCAACCAGCGCATGGTGGCCGAGGTGGTGAAGCACGGCTTCCTGGACCGCCACGTGCCCACCATCCGCGCGCTGTACAAGTCGCAGCGCGACGCCATGCTGGCCGCCCTGACCCGCGAAATGGCCGGCCTGGACGTGCAATGGAACAGCCCTGACGGCGGCATGTTCCTGTGGGCCCGGCTGCCCGCAGGCATGAACGCCGTGGAACTGCTTCCCAAGGCCGTGGACAGGAACGTGGCATTCGTGCCGGGCGCGGCCTTCTATGCCGACCGGCCCGACGTGCGGACGCTGCGCCTGAGTTTTGTGACGGCCAGTGTGGACCAGATCAATACGGGCATCGCGGCGCTGGCTGCGGCCATCCGCGAAGCACAGGCGGGCTGAGCCATGCTGCACATCTGGGGACGCATCAGTTCCATCAACGTACGCAAGGTCGTCTGGACCGCGCAGCACCTGGGCCTGACCCACCAGCGCACCGACGCCGGCGGGCAGTTCGGCATTGTCCAGACGCCTGCGTATCTGGCCAAAAACCCGAATGCCATGGTGCCCCTGCTCGAAGACGACGGCTACTGCCTGTGGGAATCCAACGTGATCGTGCGCTACCTGTGCGCCACACGCGCTGCGGGCACGCTGTACCCCGACAGCCTGAAAGACCGCTTTGACGCCGAGCGCTGGATGGACTGGCAGCAGACCACGCTGAACCCGGCCGGGCGAGACGCGTTTGTACAACTGGTGCGAAAGCCCGGCGGCCAGACCGACACGGCCCGGGTGGAGGCCTCGGTCACGGCCACCCTGCCGTTGCTGGACCTGCTGGACGCACACCTGGCGCGCCAGCCCTACATGGTGGGCTCACAGCTGACCATGGCTGACATCCCTGTGGCCTGCGAGATCCACCGCTGGCGCAGCCTGCCGCTGGCCCACCAGGCGCGGCCGCACCTGGAACGCTGGTACCAGCAAATTCTGTCCCTGCCCGCCTCACGCGGCGTGCTGGACATCATCCCGACCTGAAGCCGAACCCATGAAATCCCGCGCATTCAAGCAAGTTGACGTGTTCACCGCAACGCCCTACAAGGGCAATCCGCTGGCCGTGGTGCTGGACGGCACCGGCCTGAGCACCGCGCAGATGCAGCACTTCACCAACTGGACCAACCTGTCCGAGGCCACGTTCCTGCTGCCGCCCAGCCAGGCAGGGGCGGACTACAAGGTGCGCATCTTCTGCCCGGGGCGTGAGCTGCCGTTTGCCGGCCACCCCACACTGGGCAGCTGTCACGCCTGGCTGCAGGCCGGCGGACAGCCCCGCGGCGACTATGTGGTACAGGAATGCGGGATAGGCCTGGTCAAGCTGCGGCGCGACGGCGAACGCCTGGCCTTTGCCGCACCGCCCCTGAAAAAAGGCGGTCCCTTGCCCGAAGAGGACGTGGCCCTGATTGCCCGAGGCCTGGGCATTGCACGCGGTGACATCGTCGCCCACGCCTGGTGCGACAACGGCCCCAACTGGCGCGGCGTGATGCTGGCGTCGGCTGAACAGGTCCTGGCCCTCAAGCCCGATACCGCGGTGCTGGCCGGACTGGACGTGGGGGTGGTCGGGCCGCGCGGCAAGGTTGGTGTGGTGGGCGCGCGCCCCGGGGACGAGGACATCGCGTTTGAAGTGCGCGCCTTCTTTCCAGGCAACAACGGCATCGTCGAGGACCCGGTCACGGGCAGCCTGAATGCGGCACTGGCGCAATGGCTGATCGGCGCGGGCCTGGCACCGACACGCTATGTGGCCAGCCAGGGCACCGCGCTGGGCCGGGCCGGACGTGTGTTCGTGGAGCAAGCCGGCTCCGATATCTGGATCGGCGGCGGCTCCGTGACCTGTATTGACGGGACGGTCGTACTTTGACCATCGCCCACCTGGACCATCTGGTCATCGTCGCCACCACGCTGGAGCAAGGCGTGGCCTGGTGCGAAGCCACGCTGGGCATCACGCCCGGCCCCGGTGGCGAACACCCGCTGATGGGCACACACAACCGGCTGCTGCGCGTGGCCACGGTGGACTACCCGCGCGCCTATGCCGAGATCATCGCCATCAACCCCGCGTCGCCCCAACCCGTGCCCGCACGCGCAGGCCGCTGGTTTGACATGGACGACGCGGGCTTGCAAGCCCGCGTGGCCCGTGACGGCCCGCAGCTGGTTCATTTTGTGGCCAACGTGCCGGACGTGGCCCAGGCACTGGCGGCCTGGGCTGCCATGGGCATTGACCGTGGCCCGGCGCTGGCAGCGTCGCGCATGACGGCGCGTGGTCCGCTCGAGTGGCAGATCACGGTGCGCGACGACGGGCAGCGGCTGTTTTCAGGCGGCCTGCCCACGCTCATCCAGTGGGGCAGCGCGCACCCGGCGAGCCACATGGCGGATGCCGGCGTGACACTGCAGGCCCTGACGGTGCACCATCCGCAGGCTGAATTGCTGGGGACGGCCCTGCAGGCCATCGGCCTGCAGGGTGTGGCCGTCAGGCAGGGCGAGCCCAACCTGACCGCCCAGCTGCGCACGCCGCGCGGCGCGGTCACACTGGCATCCGGGGGAATCTGACATGCTGACATGGACCGAACTCGGCTGGTTCGCGCTGGCCGCCCTGCTGATGGTGCTGACGCCCGGCCCCAACATGATTTACTGCGTGTCGCGCACCCTGGTGCAGGGCCGCCGTGCAGGGCTGGTTTCACTGGCCGGCGTGTTGCTGGGCTTTGTCGTGCACCTGACGGCGGCAGTGCTGGGCCTGACAGCCCTGCTGCTGGCAGTGCCGCTGGCGTTTGACGCCATCAGGCTCGCAGGCGCCGCCTACCTGCTGTGGCTGGCCTGGCAGGCCGTTCGCCCCGGTGGGGCTGCGCCGTTTGAGGCGCGCGCACTACCGGTGGACAGCACCGGCACCTTGTTCCGCATGGGCTTTCTGACCAACCTGCTCAACCCCAAGGTGGCCATGTTCTACCTGTCGTTCTTCCCGCAGTTCCTGCACCCCGAGCGCGGCAGCCTGCTGCTGCAAAGCCTGGCTTTGGGCGCGGTACAGATCGGGGTCAGCGGTGGCATGAACGCGCTGATCATCCTGGGCGCCGGCACCATCTCCGCCTTTCTGTCGCAAAGTGCGGGCTGGCTGCGAACGCAGCGCTATGTCATGGGCAGCGTGCTGGCGGCGCTGGCCGTGCGCATCGCACTGGAGGGCCGCAAGTGAATTTCACCCGCGAACAGGTCCAGGCTGCACAGCGTGCGGTGTACGCCGCCATGCCACCCACACCGCAATACGCCTGGCCGCTGCTGCGCCAGCGCCTGGGCTTCAAGGTCTGGGTCAAGCATGAAAACCACACGCCGGCAGGCGCCTTCAAGGTGCGCGGCGGGCTCACCTACTTCGGGCAGCTGGGCAGCGTCAGGGGCGTGATCAGCGCCACGCGTGGCAACCACGGCCAGTCGGTGGGTTTTGCGGCACAGCGCTACGGCATCCCGGCCACCATCGTGGTGCCGCACGGCAATTCGCAGGAAAAAAACGCCGCGATGCGCGCCCTGGGCGTCACGCTCATCGAACATGGCGATGACTTCCAGGCGGCGCGGGAGCATGCCATCCACCTGGCAGACACCCAGGGCCTGCACATGGTGCCGTCCTTCCACCCGGAGCTGATCCGCGGCGTGATGACGTACTGGGTCGAGTTTTTTGAAAGTTTTGCCAAAGGTGAAGCGCCTGACGTGGTGTTCGTGCCGCTGGGCCTGGGATCGGGCTTCAGCGCAGCGGCCGCTGCGCGCGCCTTCACCGGCGTGAAAACCCGGCTGGTCGGCGTGGTGTCGGCCCATGCCACCATGTACCAGGATTCGTTTCGCGCGCGCCGTGCAATCGAATCGCCCGTGACCACGGTGCTGGCCGACGGCATGGCCTGCCGCGTGCCCGAACCCGGCGCACTGGACATCCTGCTGCGCGAGGCGGACGATGTGGTGGCCGTGACCGACGACGAAGTGGCCGAAGCCATGCGCGTGCTGTTCGCGGACACCCACAATGTGGCCGAGGGCGCGGGCGCGGCATCACTGGCCGCCGCCATGCAGCAGCGCGAGCGGCTGCAGGGCCAGGTGGTGGGTACCACGCTGTGTGGCGGCAATGTGGACAGTGCGGTGTTTGCGCGGGTACTGTCCCGCGCCTGACAGCCCGGGGGGTGCGGCGTCACCCCCGCGACTGAGCCCGTCCCCGCGCTTGGCCAGAATGGGCGCATGGGCACTCTCTACCTCGTTCGTCATGGCCAGGCCTCGTTCGGCGAAGACGACTACGACAAACTCAGCGCACTCGGTCACAAGCAGAGCGTGCGCCTGGGTGAATACCTCGCAAGCAAGGGCATCACCTTCGACGCCGTGGTCACCGGCACCCTGCGCCGCCATGCGGAAACATTCGCCGGCATTGCCCAGGGCATGGACCTGCAGGCCGAGCCCCTGGCGTGGCCGGGCCTCAATGAATACGACAGCGAGGCAGTGATTGCCACGATCCACCCGCAGAAGCTGGAAAAGCCGACTTCACCCGAGATGTACAGACACCACTTCCGGTTGCTGCGCGACGGATTGAGTCAGTGGATGGCCGGGGTGGTCAGCCCGCGGGGCATGCCCAGCTACAGCGACTTCGTCAGCGGCATCACCAGCGCACTGGACCATGTGCGCACGCAACACCACGGCCAGAACGTGCTGCTGGTGTCCAGCGGCGGACCGATCTCTACCGCCGTAGGCCATGTGCTGGGCACCAGCGCGGAGGCCACCATCGAGCTGAACCTGCGCATCCGCAACAGCAGCGTGACCGAGTTCGCCTTCACCCCCAAACGGCACATGCTGGTGACCTACAACACGCTGCCGCACCTGGACGACGCGCAGTACAGGGACTGGATCACCTACGCCTGAGCGGCCGGTTCCAGCCCCAGCCAGGCCCCATCGGCCTGCAGCTGCTCCTGCAGCGCGGCCACAGCCACCTGCCGGGGCGTGACACCGCCCTTCAATGCCAGGGCGGCAGCCGTGCCTGCCGCCTGTCCCATCACAAAGCAGGCACCTGACACCCGCGCAGCCGACTGGCCCAGGTGCGTCATGGACGCACAGCGTCCGGCCACCAGCAGGTTGTGCATGCCCTGCGGCAGCAACATGCGGTAGGGCAGGTGGTTGTAGCCACGGCTGTGGGGTATGTTCTGGAAGCGGAACGACACATCGCCCGCCACATGCTCCTCGATCATCCAGCCGTTCACGCCGATGGTGTCGTCAAAGCTGGCGCACTGCAGTACATCGTCGCCCGTGAGCTGGTAGTCACCCACCACGCGGCGCGTCTCGCGCACACCCACCTGCGGCGCGATCTCCAGGATGTAGGCCTGCTCGAAACCCGGCGCCGATTCACGCAGGAATTCAAAGAAGTCCACGATCTGCCGGCGCCCCTCGACCTCGGCCGCGCTCAGCTGCAATGCGTCGGTACCGTCCACCGGACCGCCCGTGGCATTGGCCAGCTGTGTCACATTGGCACGCCATTCGGCCGGGTTCTTCTGCGGCCGGATGATGGGCGACTTGCGCGGGAACCTGCGCCCTCTGGTAGCAGCCTCGTCCATCAGGCGGCCGAAATGGTTCCAGGCATCGCCTGCACGCACCGGGTCCACGCCGTTCACGCGGAACATGGTGGACGGGTACATCATGCCGTGGCCGTCCGTGCCCTTTTCAAACGGCGCGCCGGCCTGGGCCGCCAGGTCACCGTCGCCCGAACAGTCGATGAACAGGCGCGCCAGCACGGCCTGACGGCCCGACCGTGTTTCAACCAGCAGCGCCGCAATGTCGCCCGGCCCGTTCATCACCACACCCACCGCCTGGGCATGGAACAGCAGCTGCGCGCCGCTGCCCAGCACCAGTTCGTCGGCCGCCACCTTGAAGGCCGCCGTGTCATAGGCCTGCGCAGCGATCTTGCCGCCAAACAGCGAATGCGGCGCATTCAGGCCGCCCAGCTGGGCCATGCGCGCCAGCAGGTCACCCGCCACGCCATGCACCACCTGTCGCACCGTGCCATGCACATTGGCATGCAGACCACAAAAATTGGTCACGCCCGCCGCGGTGCCCATGCCGCCCAGAAAGCCATAGCGCTCGATCAACAGCGTACGCTGTCCCTGGCGGGCGGCGGCGGCGGCGGCCGTGATGCCGGCGGGGCCGCCGCCCAGCACCACCACGTCAAATTCACCCAGCACCGGGGTCTGGCGCGCGGGCTCAGTCAGGTACCGGGCTGCAACTGTCATGACCTCAACCCAGGGGTTTGCTGTCCATTACCACCGACCAGTTGCCCCAGGCCGCGTCGGTGGCATGGCGCGCTGCCATCCAGTCGTGGAAAGCGGCGGAGTTCAGCGCCTCGCCTGCCGTGCCGTTGGCCAATGCCTGCGCATGAACCGCATCGAAGCGGCTTTCTGCCGCGCGCTCGGCGGCCTGCATCTGCTCTGCTGCGGTTTCAGCCGCCGTGATTTCTTCTGACCAGTCGCTCATGTGTTTCCCTGTGTTCAACCGCAGGAGTATGACGCCTGGCCCCGTGTATGGCTTGCGCACCAGCAAGAAACCCGGCGACGAATCAGGTTGCAGCTGTTACGATGGATTGGAGGTCTCTTCGCAACTCCAGGCACCCCTTTTACAGGAGCACTGACGCATGAACCCAGTAAATACCAGAAGCCGCAGCAATGCACTGGGCTCGTCCAGCGACCCCGTCAACAACCCTGTGCTGCAGGGGCGGCAGCGCCGAGACGCCATCTCCAGGCGCCCGCTGCCCGGCCTGGAGCAATTGATGCGCGACGGGTTTTTCTTTTCGTCGTTTCTCAACTTCGCGCGCGGCGAGTTCAGCGGCGAGAACCTTGAGTTCTGGCGCGACGTGGAGCAGTTCAAGCAACAGGGCTTTCCCACAGTTCTCAGTGCGCGGGTGATCTACAACAAGTACGTGGCCCCCGGCTCGCAGTACGAGATCAACATCCGTAACGCCACACGCAGTGTGGTCAAGGAGCGACTGGTAAGACTGCAGGGCATCTACGAAAACAACTTCACCGACCGCCACGCGCTGCAGTCCGTTTTTGACGAAGCCATGGTGGAAAACATCCAGACCCTGTCGGACACCTACACGCGATTCATGTTCGCGCCGGCCTACGAACAATGCATGAAACAGATGGGCTATACCGTCTGAACCCGCTCGCATGAACCTGCCCGATCCGTCCCTGCGTTTTTTTGCTGACCTGTCGGTCGAAGTGGGCCAGCCCATCGAAATCGGCCACACCGGCAAGGGCCGTCGCCGCTTCATCCCCATCACCGGCGGCCAGGCCACGGGCGACGGCTGGACGGCGCGCGTCTTGCCCGGCGGGGCCGACTACCAGCTGGTCAGCAGCGACACCACGGCGGAGCTGGAGGCGCACTATGTGCTGGAGACCGACGCGGGCGACCTGATCTATGTGCGCAACGAAGCCCTGCGCTCGGCTCCTGCCGATGTCACCGCCCGCCTGATCCGGGGCGAGCCGGTAGACCCGGCCCTGGTGTACTTTCGCTGCGTACCGCGCATGGAAGCCTCCGCGCCGTCGCTGGCATGGCTGCGCGAGCGGCTGTTCGTCGGCACCGGCGCGCGCCATCCCGACCGGGTCGTGATGCGGTTTTTCGAACTGGCCTGAGCGATGCTCACGCGGCTTGCGCCGCAGCCGGGAAAGCCAGCCGGTAGCAGCTGGTGAAACCTTCCGGCGCAGCCACCTGGCTGAAGGTGGCGCCATGGATGGCTGCGATCTTTTCCACCACGCGGTGCCCCAGCCCCAAACCCAGTGCACGCACGCGTGCACCCTGTGCATCCACCGGCCCAGCGCCGGCCAGCGCCCCCGGCGCGGCGTCATCACAGACCTGTACCCATCGTCCAGCCGGGTCCAGCTGCACCTCCACCCGCGTGCCACAGGGCGTATGGCCCAGCGCGTTTTCCACCAGGTTGCGCAAGGCCAGGCCCAGCAGCACGGGGTGCCCCGTCGCGGCAAACGGCGCCGGACTCGCCAGCGACAGCTCATGGCCGCTGGCATGCGCGGCCTGGGCAAATTCAGCCACCACTTCGCGCGCCAGCTCACCCAGGTCCAGCGCCTGCGCCGCCTCGGCCAGCTCGGTGCGGCTGGCGCGTGCCAGTGACAGAAGATCGGCCAGCACCTGGCCGGCGCGCAGGGCGTCACGCTCCAGCTGGGCTGCCAGGGCCTCGCGCTGTGCATGCCCGGGCTCGTCGCGCAATGCACGCGCCTGCAGGGTGATCGACGCCAGCGGCGTACGCAGCTCGTGCGCCAGCTCATTGGCCAGCTCACGCTCCCGCGTGAGCGTGGCGTGGTAGCGCCCCGCCAGGGTGTTGATGGAGTCCACCACAGCGCGGAACTCCTCTTCGGGATGGGCATTGCGCAGAGGTTCGCGCTGGCGGATGTCCAGCCCATCCACGTCGCGCGACAGGTCGTACAGCGGCCGCAGGCCCTTGCGTATGGCCAGCCCCAGCACCAGCGCAATCACGGGCAGCAGCCACAGGCCGGGCTGCGCAATCTGCTCGGCAATGTCTTCGGCCAGGTCGTCGCGCTCGCGCACGCTCAGCAGCACCATGACCCGGCGCTTGTGGTCGTCTCCATCCCAGCGCGAAAAAGTGCGCCACTGCGCCGCGGGGCTGCCCAGGCGCAGCGTCTCGAAGCCTTCGGTCGCAGAGAACGGCGGCACCGGCGCATCACCGGTGTGTGTGATGACGTCGCCGCCGGCATTCCAGACCACCACGCTCAGGGACTGCTGGTAATCATGGCTCTTGAGCGTGCCCGGACCCGCCAGCGAAGCCGGATCGCCGCGTGCGACAAAGCGGCCATCACGCTCGGCCAGCAAGAGGCTGGCCACACTGGCCAGGTGACCGTCGGTCAGTTCGTCGGCTTCATGCAGGCCGGTCATGTAGCCCACCACGACAAAGCTCATCCAGACGGCCAGCAGCGCCCCCAGCGTCCAGGCCAGCAGGTGAAGGGCCAGCGAGCGGCGCCGCATCATGCCGGGTCTCCGGGCAGGTTTTCGGGCACGAAATACCCCACCCCGCGCAGCGTACGGATCACCCCATCGCCCAGCTTGCGGCGAAGGTGATGCACATGAACCTCGATGGCATTGCTGTCCAGCACCTGCTCCCAGCTGTACAACCGCGCCTCGATCTGCGCCCGCGACAGCACGCGCGGACGCACCTCCACCAGTGCCAGCAGCACGCCGAATTCACGGGCCGACAGGTCCACCGGTGCACCGGCGCGCTGCACAGTGTGGGCGGCCGGGTCTATGCGCAGCTCGCCGACCTGCAGCGTGGCCTGCGCGCGGCCGGCTGCGCGGCGCGCCAGCGCACGCATGCGCGCGGCCAGCTCATCGGGGTCAAAAGGCTTGGTCACGTAGTCGTCCGCGCCCATGTCCAGCCCGGCAATGCGCGACGCGACCTGGTCGCGCGCCGTCATGATCAGGACAGGCGTGCCTGGCGCAGGCAACCGCCCTTCGGGAGCGGCCCGCAGCCGGCGCAGCACTTGCGCACCGTCGCCATCCGTCAAGCCCAGATCCAGCAGCACCAGGTCGAACGGCTCGGCGCACAGCGCCGCCCAGGCGCCCTCCACACCGTCGGTCACATCGGCCGCCCAGCCCTGCTGTCGCAGGTGGGCTTTCAGGCCCTGGGCAATGCCATCGTCGTCTTCCACCACCAGAACTCGCATGGCGCCATTGTGGCCTGCCGCCGTTAAGGACGCCTTAAGACAGCGCGGCCACAGTCGTCCCCCATGACCTCCGAACCCCGACGCACCCTGGCCTTTGCCACAGCCGCACTGACCCTGGCCCTGCTGGCCTGGGACGCATCCCGGCTGGACATGCCGCTGGCGCGCTGGTCCGGCGACGTCCACGGCTTTGCGCTGCGCGACAGCTGGCTGCTGACCCACGTGCTGCATGACGGCGCACGCCGGCTGGCCTGGGCGCTGACCCTGGCGCTGTGCCTGGGCGTCTGGTGGCCCTGGGGCTGGCTGCACCGCATCAGCATGGCGCGCCGGCTGCAACTGGCCGGCACGACACTGGCCGCGGCCCTGGCCGTGAGCACGCTCAAGGGCTTCAGCGGCGCCAGCTGCCCCTGGGACATGGTGGATTTCGGTGGTGTGGCCCGCCCCTCCAGCCTGGGGTTGCCCCACTGGCTGCATCTGGTTGAGGGTGACGGGGGCAGCGGCCGCTGCTTTCCGGCCGGTCATGCCTCTTCCGGCTTTGCGTTCGTGGGCGGCTATTTCGCCTTTCGCGATTCACACGCGACCATCGCGCGCGTCTGGCTGGCTGCCGCCTTGGTCGCCGGCCTGGTGCTGGGCCTGGCGCAGCAGTTGCGCGGCGCGCATTTCATGAGCCACACCCTTTGGTCGGCCTGGGTCTGCTGGTGCGTGGCCTGGGCGGCCGATCTCGCGGCACGCCGCATGCCGGGGTACGCATGAGCACCCGCCCGATTCGCCCGACCTGGCTGGCCGGAGCGGCCTGCCTGTGGATGTCCACCGCCGCCAACCTGCCGCTGTGGAACACACTGGCCGAACTGTCGGTCTTCGAGCGGCCGGCCGGCTGGCTGTTTGCAGCGGCGCTGGCCCTGATCATGGCCGCTGCCCTGATGGCCCTGGTAGGACTGCTGGCCTGGCGCTGGACACTGAAACCGGCGCTGGTGCTGCTGTTGCTGACATCGGCCGCTGCGGCGTACTTCATGCTGAGCTACCGCGTGGTAATTGATGCCAGCATGGTCGTGAACGCACTGCAGACCGACCGGCACGAGGCGGCTGCGCTGTTCAGCCCGCGCCTGCTGCTGGTCGTGGGCCTGCTGGGCGGGCTGCCGGCAGTGGCAGTCTGGCGCACGCCCCTGGCCTGGGGCACCTGGACCAGCCGGGCCTGGCGCAATCTGCTGTGGGTGGCCGCCGCGCTCGCGGTGCTGCTGGCGGCAGCGCTTGCCAGCTTCCAGCCGCTGTCGTCCACCATGCGCAATCACAAGCAGGTGCGCTACCTCATGAACCCGCTGGCCGCGCTGTACGCAGCCGGCTGGCTGGCCGCCGCGCCGCTGCGGCGCGATGACACGCGGCTGGACCCGGTGGGCACAGACGCAGCGCTGGCCACGGTGCCAGGGCACAAGCCGCCCCTGATGCTGCTGGTGCTGGGCGAGACCGGGCGCAGCGGCAATTTCGGCCTGAACGGCTACGCGCGCGACACGACACCGGCCCTGGCGCGCGAGAACGTCGTGAGCTTCCGCAATGCCTGGTCCTGCGGCACCAGCACCGCCGCATCGGTGCCCTGCATGTTCTCGCACCTGGGCCGCGACGCCTTTGAAGCACGCACGCACAACTACGAAGGGCTGATGGACGTGATCCAGCGTGCGGGTCTGGCCGTGCTGTGGCTGGACAATCAGTCAGGCTGCAAGGGTGTGTGCGACCGGGTGCCGCATGCGGACACGTCCAGCCTGACGCACCCCGTGCTGTGCCCCGGCGGCGAATGCCTGGACGGCGTGATGCTGGAGGGCCTGGACGCTCGCCTGGCAGCGCTTGACCCGGTGCGGCGCGCGCGCGGCGTGGTGGTGGTGATGCACCAGATGGGCAGCCACGGCCCGGCGTACTCGCAGCGATCGCCGGCATCAGCCAAGCGCTTCGCGCCCGAATGCACCAGCGTCAACCTGCAGGATTGCGACCGGGACGCGCTGGTCAACGCCTATGACAACTCCATCGCCTACACCGACCAGGTGCTGGCGTCCGGCATCCAGTGGCTGCGCAGCCAGCAGCCAGCGTATGACACGGCCTTGCTGTATGTGGCCGACCATGGGGAATCGCTGGGTGAAAACAACCTGTACCTGCACGGCCTGCCCTATGCCCTGGCGCCCGACGTGCAAAAGCATGTGCCATGGATCACCTGGCTGTCACCCGGCTTCGAGCAGCGCAGCGGCATCAGTACCGCCTGCCTGCAGGGCCAGCGAGACACGCGCCTGACGCACGACAGCTACTTTCATTCGGTGCTGGGGCTGCTGGGTGTCCAGACCGCCGTATACCGGCGCAACCTGGACGCCTACGCCGCTTGCGCCGGCGTGTGAACGCCATTGCGCGCCAACCTCCAGGCTGGAATGAACCCGCTGAACTTCATGTGCGCCCGCCAGAATCGGACCGGTGCAGCACCGCGGACACCGGCTGGCGCATGAGCCGCCGGTTCAGCTGACCAGGGTATCGATCACGATGGGTGTGCCCGTGCGCCCGGCGTCCAGCGCGCGTGCAGCCTCCTGGGCCACGCGGTCCTGCAGCCGGCCAAACGCATCGAGCATGGCGTCGGCCGTTTCCAGCATCGTGTACTCCACGTCTTCCAGCGCCTCGCGCGGAACCAGGAAGCTGTGCGCCGCACCGCCGCGCGTACCGGTGAATGCAACACCGTCCAGACCCCGCGCTTCGGGGTTTGCAATGCTGATGTCTGTCATGCGCTCCTCCAACGAGGCCTGCAGTGTAGGAAGCACGGATGCCGTGCGTCAATGCAGGCTGACCCGCATCAGCCCGGCATGGCCCGCGGATGCAGCGGCACGACGCGGCGCGCCGGGCGTTCGGCCCGCGCGCGCAGCTGGCCGCAACCGCCGTCCACGTCCTGGCCTGCCGAATGGCGCAGCTTGGTCAGCACGCCGGCGCGGTGCAGCGTGCGGGCGATTTCGGCGGCGCGCTCCCAGGTCGGCCGCTGGAAGTCCAGCCCCTCGTTGCTGTTGTACGGGATCATGTTCATGACCGCGTACTTGCCCTTGAGCAGCCGCACGATGCCGGCCAGTTCGTCAGCCGAATCATTGATGCCTTCCAGCAGCGTCCACTGGTACTGGATGGGGTAGCCGGTGGCCCGGGCGTAACGTTCACCGGCATCCACCAGCTCATCTGGCGTCATGCGCGGCGCGCGGGGCAGCAGCCGCTCACGCAGGTCGGCGCGCGTGGTATGAAGTGACAGCGCCAGCGCCGGCTTGACGGCACCGCGCGGCAGCTCGTCAAACACGCGCGGGTCGCCCACGGTCGAGAACACCAGGTTCTTGTGGCCCACGTTGCCGGCCGTCCCCAGCAGCTCAATGGCCTGCATGACGTTGTCCAGGTTGTGGGCGGGCTCGCCCATGCCCATGAACACCACCTTCTTCACGGGCCGCAGCGTGCGCGCCAGCGCCACCTGGGCCACGATCTCGGCGCTGCTGACCTGGCGCACCAGGCCACCCTGCCCCGTCATGCAGAACACACAGCCCACCGCACAGCCCACCTGGGTGGACACGCACAACCCGTCGCGCGGCAACAGCACGCTTTCCACCGTCTGGCCATCGGCCAGCTCGACCAGCAGGCGTGACGAGCCGTCTTCACCGGGATGTTCGGATTTCAGCCGCGCCAGGCCCTGCAGCTCATCGGCCAGCGCCGGCAAGGCATCGCGCAGCGTCTGCGGCATGAAGTCTTCCAGCCGCCGTTTGCCCGCGTCCTGCGGCAGGGCCTGCGACCACAGCCGCAGCACACGGTGCTCGTGCTTTGGCTTGGCGCCCAGGGCACGCAGGCGCTGGCGGAGGGTTTCGATGTGCATGGCTTTGGAGTATATTCCTTACCACCAATTTATCGATACCTGATTGGTAAGAAATGACACCCACCGCCACCCTGTCAAGCAAGTTCCAGATCTCCATCCCCAAAGCCGTCCGCGACGAGCAGCACTGGCAAGCGGGCCAGGAGTTCGTGTTCATTCCCAAGGGCAAGGGCGTGCTCGTCATGCCCGTGCCCGAGCTGGACCAACTGGCGGGCATTGCCAGGGGCGCGCGCACGGACGGCTACCGCGACCGCAAGGACCGCGTCTGATGGCTGCGCAGCCCTGCGTGGTGGACACCTCTGTCTGGATTGAATGGCTCACCGGAAGCTCGTTGGGCAAAAAGCTCGGCAAATCCATCCCCGCCCGCGAGCATTGCATCGTGCCCACCATCGTGCAGCTGGAGCTGTCCAAATGGCTGCTGCGCGAAATGGACGAAGCACAGGCCGACCAGGTGATCGCCTACACGCTGAAATGCGTTGTGGCTCCGCTGGACAGCGCCACCGCCTTGCTGGCGGCGACGATGCACCGCGAGCACAAGCTTGCAACAGCCGACGCCGTCGTCTATGCCACGGCACTACAGCATGGGGCGAGCTTGCTCACTTGTGATGGGCACTTTGAGGGGCTGGAGGGGGTTGTGCTGGTTCCCAAGGTTTCGGCGCGTCAGGTCTGACGTCTTCCGCTCGTTGCACCTCGCGGCAAAGGCGTGCAACGGTGGAATACCCACACCCGGCTTCGCGGCAGGCGGTGGCCGGCGGGGGTGATCTCTGTGGCGGCGAGGAGCACAGATTCGGGGTTGGCGCGCGAAGCGCGCTTCGTTTCTGACTCGCCGCGGCTGTTAGAGCGCAGCGCGCTGCGCGTAGCGACTTCTGCGGCGCAACCCCGAATCGAGCACCGCAGCGGAGTCTGCGCAACGCGCAGACCGCCACAGTGTGAGCCCCCGCCGGCCACCGCCTGCCGCGGAGCCAGCGAGAGCCAAAACCCTCAATAGGTTTTGTACGGCAGGAATTTGCCGGACAGCACCACATTCACCCGGTCCCCCTTGGGGTCGGGCTGACGCACGATGTCCATGGAGAAATCGATGGCGCTCATGATGCCGTCGCCAAACTCTTCATGGATCAGTTCCTTGATCGTCGTACCGTACACGTTGACGATTTCATACCAGCGGTAGATCAGCGGGTCCGTGGGCACAGCCGTGGGCAGCGAGCCCTTGTAGGGCACGACCTGCAGCCATTTCTGCTCCTCGGCGTTCAGGCCGAAGATCTTGCCCACGGCCTTGGCCTGGGCGGGGGTGGCCGTCATCTGGCCCAGGCACAGGGCCGTGGTCCATTCCTTGGACTCGCCGACCTTTTTGGCCACGTCTTCCCATTTGATGCCCTTGGACACCTTGGTGCTGATGATCTTTTCGGTAACTTCCAGACGGTTCACGTTGGCTCCTTTGTGTGTGTGAGGGGTAGGGGTTCAGTGATCGCCACCGGCCTTGGCGCGGGTGACGAGGAAATCGACGATGTGGTTGCGCAGCTCGTAATAGCCCGGCAGGTGGTGCAGGCCGGCGCGGTTGCGGCTGCGCGGCAGGGTGTTGACCACCGTTTCGGCAATGCCGCCGGGCACGTAGCCACCGGGGCCTTCCGAGCCATTGCTCATGAGCAGGATGCGGTCGGCCAGCAGGATGGCTTCGTCCACGTCGTGCGTGATCATGAACACCGTCTGCTGGGTCTCGCGCACGATGCCCATCAGCTCGTCCTGGATGGTGCCGCGCGTCAGCGCGTCCAGCGCGCCAAAGGGCTCGTCCAGCAGCAGCATCTTGGGCTGGATGGAAAAGGCCCGCGCAATGCCCACGCGCTGCTTCATGCCGCCGGACAGCTGGGAAGGTTTCTTGTCGATGGCGGGCATCAGCCCCACCATGGCCACGAACTTCTCCACGTGGGCGTTGACCTGCGCGCGCGTCCAGTCGGGCCAGCGCGATTCGACGGCAAAGGCAATGTTCCTGCGCACCGTGAGCCACGGCATGAGCGCATGGCTCTGGAACACCACGCCGCGCTCCAGGCTGGGGCCGGCCACTTCGCGGCCGTCCATGAACACGTGGCCACCCGTGGCGGTGTCCAGCCCCGCGAGCACGTTCAGGATGGTGGTCTTGCCGCAGCCCGAATGGCCGATGATGCAGACGAACTCGCCCCGGTCCAGCGTGAACGATACGTCGGCAAACACGGGCTTGGCCGGCACAAAGGCCTTGGACAACCCTTCGATCTTCAGGAAGCCTTGTTGCATGGGGCGGTCTTTCAGGAGCGCTGTGGCGGCGCGTTGGTCAAGGTCACTCCACATAGGTCACCATCTTCTGCAGCCGGCCGAACATCAGGTCCAGCAACATGCCCACAACGCCAATCACGCCGATGGCAAAGATCACGTTGGTCAGCGACAGGTTGTTCCATTCGTTCCACACGAAGTAGC